>CAZVQE010000182.1:0-5669 GCA_964628875.1 uncultured Anaerolineae bacterium | reverse complement strand
AGTCCACAAAACAAAACCTGCGCGGAGAACATATCTCCGCGCAGGTTCCATTCAACACAATAGAAATGTGCTATCAACCTGCAACAACTTCACGTTTGATTTGCGAGCGCAAAAACTCAGGTGCAAAATCCGCGCCGTTTTGCCACGTTAATGTATGCCCTTCTAATGCAAATGTCTTGAAATACTCTTGATTGTGCAACGGCTCAAAAATCTTGCCAACCAAGTGCGGACGCAGGTCAATCTCACCACACACTTGATCGCTAAATTTTAGCCATACCCGATATCCGTCAATGTATTTAGAGTCTAAAACATGAATAAACATGGATCACTCCAGAGGTTGAATCTTTTGTAGAGGCTCGTTTGCAGATGCCAATTGCCAATCAGCTACTAATTCATCCTTGTGCAAAACATACCACTCCAACACAGCGCCTAACGCACGGCGCGGAAATTTACCAGTCACAACTCCAGTTTGAATATCAATCGTTACCTCATAATCGCCATATTCCGCATGAAAATGCGGAGGCGCATGCTCTTTGTAGTAAATGCGAACAACGATTCCAAGAAAACGACTGATTTCAGGCACTATTTGATTCTAACAGCCTAAAACAGCCCGACCACCTTGCCATCAATCAAATCCACGCGCTCATAGGCAGGGTGCTTGCTGAGACCCGGCATCGTGCGCATGTCGCCGCACAACGGATACAAAAACCCCGCGCCGACGCTCGCGCGAATGTCACGAATCGGCAAACGGAATCCCGTCGGCGCGCCGCGCAGCTTGGGGTCGTGGCTCAGACTCAGATGCGTCTTTGCCATGCAGATCGGCAGCTTGTCAAAGCCGAGCTTGGTAAATTGGGCGATGCGCTCCTCCGCTTGCGGCAAATAATCTACGCCGTCCGCGCCATAAATCTCGCGCGCGATAGTCTCGATCTTTTCTTTGATGCTCGCCTCAGCCGGGTACAACAGCTTAAATTGTGACGGCTGGCGGCAAGCCTCCATCACCGCACGCGCCAATTCCACACCGCCTGCGCCGCCCTGCGCCCAGACATTGCTGCGATACGCACCCATCGCGCCCGCCTCGACCGCGCGCTTGCGGATCAGCTCGATCTCGGCGTCCGTGTCGGCGCTAAAGGCATTGACCGCCACAACCACCGGCACGCCAAACTTGCGCGCGTTTTGGATCTGCTTCGCCAGATTCGCGCAGCCTTTGTCGAGCCACTCCAGATTTTCTTGGGTCAGCTCGGGCGGCAATTTTTTGCCCGCCACCACATCCAGCGTGCTGCCGTGCATCTTGAGCGCGCGCACCGTCGCCACCAGCACGACACAATTTGGAATCAGCCCACTCGCGCGGCACTTGATGTTAAAAAACTTTTCCATGCCAAGGTCAGCCCCAAAGCCGCATTCGGTGATGACATAGTCCGCCAGCTTGAGCGCAATTTGATCCGCGACGATGCTGTTATTGCCATGAGCGATATTTGCAAATGGACCACAATGCACCAGCACCGGCGAGTCCTCGAGCGTTTGTAGCATGGTTGGCATGATCGCGTCTTTGAGCAAGACCGTCATCGCACCCGCCATCTTGAGTTGCTCAGCCGTGACCATATTGCCGCTCTTGTCAAGCGCCACCACCATGCGCCCGAGCCGCGCGCGCAAGTCCTCGATGCTGGTTGCCAACGCAAGGATCGCCATGACCTCCGACGCCACCGTGATGTCATAGCCCGTGTCACGCGGCAATCCATCTTCGGGTTTGCCCTGTCCGATCTTGATCGCGCGCAGACTGCGATCATTTACATCTACGACGCGGCGAATCATGATCGTGGCTTCATCAATATTGAGCGCGTTGCCGTGATACAGATGGTTGTCCACTGCGGCACACAGCAGGTTATGCGCCGCGCCAATGGCATGGATATCGCCGGTCAGGTGCAAATTGAAATCTTCCATCGGGACGACCTGCGCGTAGCCGCCACCGGCTGCGCCGCCCTTGATGCCAAAGGTCGGTCCCATGCTCGGCTGACGGATGCAAGTCATGACTTTTTCGCCCATGATATGCAGCGCTTGACTCAGCCCGATCGTGGTGGTTGTTTTGCCTTCGCCGAGCGGCGTCGGGGTAATGGCAGTCACGACGATGTAGTTGCCTTGCGGGCGCGACGCCAACCGGTCGCGTACGTCGAGATGCACTTTGGCTTTGACTTTGCCATACATCTCTAGGTCATCTTCGGTCAAGCCAACGCCTGCCGCGATTTCTTTGATCGGGCGCAGCTCAGCGGCTTGGGCGATTTCGAGGTCAGAGGGAACGGGTTGCTGAAAGCGGATGCTCATATCAAAAATCATACTCAGGATGCGCAAAATGTCACTAGCCAAACGTTGAGCGCCAACTAGCCACCTGACATCATGACCTTCACATGACCTTTGGCACATGCCAAACATGACTCGCGCGCCTTACTGTGTTGCCGTCATGATTCTGCAAAACAGCTATCCAAATCTATTTCAATTTGCGCTCATCGTCTCGCATGTATTGGCGGGGGTCATCGGTCTTTTTGTTGCACCGGTCGCGCTCGCCGTTGCCAAAGGCGGCAAGACCCATCGCTTATTTGGCAAGATTTTCTTTTGGTGCATGGCGTGGGTTTTTGTGAGTGTAATCGGGCTTGCATTTTTCCGATTTAGCTTTTTCTTGCTTGTGGTCAGCGTGCTGAGTTTTTATAGCGCGCTCGTGGGCTATCGCGCGCTGTATATGAAGAAACCCACGCACGGCGACCGACCCATTTGGCTCGACTGGCTCGCATCAATCAGCGCGTTGCTCTTTGGCACAGCCCTCACCCTCGTCAGTGCCATTAACCTCATCACACCCGGCTTCATCGGCATCGTGCCTGTCGGCGCGGGCAGCATCATCGGGCTTATCTTTGGAGGCAGCCTAGTCGCTAGCGCCGTGAGCAACATTCGCAGCTACCGCAACCCGTCCACAGACAAGATGGCGTGGTACTACACGCACATCGGCAACATGCTCGGCGCATACGGCGCGATGGTTACCGCCTTTTCGGTAAATGTGATTTCGCGCATGGTGCCTGAGTCCGTTGCGTGGCTACTGTGGATCACTCCGACCATGCTCACCAGCATCGCCACTGTGCTATGGATCAACCGCTCAAAAGCCAGATTCAACGCGCGCGCAACCAAGCTGGCGTAATACAAAAACTTCATCCGACGAAACAGGGTCGCTCGCTGCGATCCTGTTTTTATTTTTCGTCATTGGCGATAATGACGCGGCTTGAAAAAATTTGTGCCGCACCTCGGTCTGCTGATTGCGTTGACTGCGTATCTGACGATTGCGCTATATCAGTTTTATCTGCCCGGGTTTTACTACGACGAGGCGCTCGACCTCGTGCCGATGCTCCAGCTCATGCACGGCGAAGCGCCGTCGTTGCTGCGCGACATCGGCATCGGGCGCTATCCTGTCATGCTGCTGGATTACATGGGCAGTCTCGGCGGATACATCACTGTGCCGTTTTTGAGCGTGTTTGGCAGTGGCGTGGTTGCTGCCCGCGCACAGCCGATTTTCTTTGCGTGTGTCACGGTCGTGCTGGCATGGCTGTGGGCGCGGCGTTGGTTTGGCAATTGGGTCGCAGTCGTTGCGGCGCTTTTGCTCGCCGTCAATCCATCGTTTATTTGGTTTTCGCGTCAGGGCATCAGCGTCACGAGCGTCATGACCGTCTTTAGCATCGGCGCAGTGTTGCTGCTCGACACAGCCACGCACAAACCCGCATCGCGCACTGCGCTCATCTTTGCAGGTGTGCTGCTCGGTCTCGGACTATGGGCAAAGTTTTTATTTTTGCGTTGGCTTGTCGCATTGTGCGTTTGGCAAATGGCAGATTGGCTGATAGCGCGATTCACCAAACAAGCGCCGCGTCTAAGCCTGCGCCAACTCGCGCTGGTACTGATCGGCTTTGTGATCGGCAGTGCGCCATTGATCTATTACAACCTCGTGGGTTGGTGGCGTGACGGCACACCGCACACGCTGACGCTGTTGCTTGGCTCGCTGATCTCGCCGACACAACAGTTTGGCGTGAATAATCTCAACCTCGCGCAAAACCTCAACAAGGCGCTGGATGACGTGCGCGTGTTTGTAGATGGCAGTTACTTTTGGTACAACGGCATTCCCTTTAGCAACTCATTTGCGGTGCCGACACTGCTCATCGCGTGCGTTGTTGGCTTGGGAATTGCGCTCATCGCACGGCGTGATCTGCTGCGAAAGTTTGGCGCGTTGCTCGGTGTGATGGCGGTGCTGACGTTTATGGGTGCATTCACCGTGAGTGGTCTGTGGGCGACTCATCAATTCATCATGCTGCCTGTGCCGCAGATCATCGTCGCCTGCGCAGTGGTTTGGTTCGTGCAAATGATCCCCCTCCATCAGAGGGAGGGGCAAGGGGTGGGTTCATCGGACAAGCGTTGGTTCACCGCGCTCATCATCGCTGTGTTGCTAGCACCGCAGATATACGGCGATCTTTGGGTCAACAAGATGCATCATCAAGTGTTGAATGAATCCGGCGGCAATGGCCGCTTCTCAGATGCGGTGTACAAGCTCGCCGACTATCTCGATGCGAGCCACATTCAAGAGCCCATCGCGCTCGATTGGGGCATTGAAAAACAAGTGCGCGTTTTGACTGATGATCGCGTGCGTCCACTCGAAATTTTCGGTTTCGCGCCACAAGCGGATGATGCGTTTCGCGCGCGTGCGCGTGAGGCGTTGCGCGACCCCAAACGTGTTTATCTCGTGCTGTGGGATCGCTTTGCCGTGTATAACCGCCGCGCCGAATTTACCAAGCTTGCCAACGAACAAGGCAAGCAAGTGCGCGAAGTTTTTATCGCGCATGACCGCGGCGGCGTGCCGGTGTATGTCGCGCTAGTTGCCGAGTAATGCACGCCCGCTGTCACATTAGATAAAATACATGAGGAGGTGCGCTAATGCAAAATCAAATTTCTTTTAATGACATCATGGATACGGTCAAAGAATTACCCGCAAATAAATTTGCGGAAGCGTATGCATTGTTACGCGATCTCCTCGAATCAGATGAAGACGCTTTTGATGCGGCTGCCATTTGTCAGAGTCAAAATGAAGAAGGCAAGCCTTGGCGCGAACTTCAAGCTGAAATGTTTGGAGAGCGTAGATGAGCCGTTATGCGGTCATCGTGTTACCCTCCGCCGAAAAAGACATACGTTCTATTCCAAAGGAAATCGCCCAAAAGGTTTTTGATCTATTTCTAAAGCTAGAGGTGAATCCTCGCATGCATGGCTCTAAAAAACTGCGTGGCGACATGGGATATCGCGTCAAAGTGGCTGACTACCGCGATGTGTACACTGTAGAAGACGTCGTACACATCGTCAGAGTTGTGCGCGTACGACATCGCAAGGAAGTTTATCGAGATTTATGAGTTTTCTCCGCAGTGAAATTGGCATTGACCTCGGCACGGTCAATATTTTGATCTATGTGCGCGGCAAAGGTATCGTGATCGTTGAGCCGTCCGTGATGGCGATCCTTAGCCGCGATGAGCAACCCGTAGAGGTTGGCGAAGCCGCGCGTCAAATGTATGGTCGCACACCCGGCGACATAGAGGTCGTGCGTCCCGTGCGCGAAGGCGTCATCGCCGACTTTCGATTTACCAAAGAGATGTTGGCGGAGT
>CAZVQE010000181.1:0-5672 GCA_964628875.1 uncultured Anaerolineae bacterium | reverse complement strand
GACGATGCACGCGCGATGCCGCTGTATGCACGCGCGTTGACGGCTCTGCCAAATGAAACCAACGCAGTCATCGAACTCGCGCGCGTCGAACTGCGCAACGAGCAGACTGACTCGGCGACGGCGCGATTGACCCAGCTCATCAGCGCGACGGGCGATATCAACGCACAGCTCTTGCTCGCGCGCACGCTCGATCAAAATGACAGCGAGCCAATCACGCAGACGATTGCGCGTTATGAGCGCGCGCTCAACAGTGGCACGGTCATCTCACCCTATGTGCAGGCGTGGATTGCCGAGAGCTATTTGCAGATCGGGCAACCGCTCGGCGCAGCAACATATTATTCGCGTGCGGTCGGCGCGGATATAGAGGATGATTTGCGTGAGCAATGGCGCATGCGGCAGGCGTTGGCATATCGCCGCGCGGGACAGTTTGATCGTGCGATTGCGATTTACAACGAAATGATCGCATATCAACTAAGCCCTTCGTTTGCACATTTGGAACTGTCAGCTACGCTTATTGAAAGTGGCAAAACCAAAGAAGGCTACAAACAGTTACAAGACATTGTGCCAACGCTCAATAATCCACAGATTTCACACATTGCTATTCAGCGTTTGTTAGATGCAAACCAACCCGTGGATGAGTTTTATCGCGGAGTTGTAAATCATGCTGTACGACAATATGAACTTGCGCGCCAAGCGTTTGCGCGAGCCATTGTGGATGCGGATGAAGGCACACATCGCATCAATGACATCCGCTACTGGGCGGCGCGTAACTACGTTGCGCTCAATCGCCCAGAGGACGCATTGCGCAACATTGAGCAGATTTTGGCTCAGGGCAAAGACGCGTCGAATTCGGCGGACGCGCTTTTGCTAAAAGCAGATATCTTGACAGCATCTGATATAGATGCAGGTGTAACGCTCCACCGTAAAGTGCTTTCAGATTATTCAGGTCGGGTTAGCATTGGAAATGAAAGCACATCCACTGTTTATCGCAAGATCGCGCAAGCCTATGAAAAAGCTAAGCGTTTTACCGAAGCCGCCAAAGCATACGAAGAAGCCAACGATATGCATCGCGCGGCGTTGAATTATTACCGTGCGGGGCAAGCCGATGATGTCGCTCGGTTGACCGATGGATCTACGAAGCTACGTGTGCCAACGTCTCAAACGACAGATGCTCAAATCTGGCGTATGAAGTCTGATCTGACTTATGCGCTTGATTATTTTCGCGCGATGACGACGACGTTCAATAACGACGTTGATTATTTTGCTATTCGTCGTTTTGAGCTGGCAAATGGCGTTCAGCCGTTCAAGGCTGCCAACTACACAATCTTTCGCACGGATGGAACTCCATTTGACGAAAAACTAAAACGACTGAGCGGCATCTCACCAACTGAAACACTACCGAGTCTGACGCAGATTATCACGCCGACATCTGCGACTGATCGGTCACCTGCACTCAAACTCGTGATGACTAATATCGCCGCGCTGCTCAGCGATCCGCACTATCAACGCGGCATGGCGCTGTGGCAGATCGGCGATGAAGATTTAGCCAACAGCGAATTTAACGCGATTGTCAATTTGACCGCCATCACGCGCTACCAATTGATTTTGCGGCTAAATGAAATCGGCGCCTATCGCATGGCAATCCGAAACGCTTATAGGCTGACTGATCAATTTAACCAAGCCAAGATAGAGGTGTCGCCGATGGCGCTGATGCAGATGTACCCGCGTCACTACCGCACCATGATCGAAGCCGCCGCCAAAGAATTTAACCTTGACCCGTATCTGCTGTATGCGATTGTGCGGCAGGAAAGTTTGTTTGAAGGCGACGCGACCTCGTCGGCGTCTGCGCACGGGCTGATGCAAATTATCCCAAGCACGGGCAAAGAGATCAACGACCAACTGAAATGGTCAAGTGACTACAGCGCGCGCGACCTCTCGCGCCCGTATGTCAATGTGCGCTTTGGGGCGTACTATCTCGCGCGTATGCTCAAGATGTTTGATGGCGATGTGTATGCGGCATTGGCAGCATATAACGCAGGCGCCTCGCGCGCAGCCGTGTGGCGCGAGCGCGCCAAAAACGATCCCGATTTATTTTTGACCGAGATCACGCTGAGCGAGCCGTTGACCTACATCGAGCGCATCACCGAAAACTATGCCATGTATCGCATGTTGTATGCGCCGTAAAATCACACCCGCATGAAAACCGGCATCTACTTGCACGTGCCATTTTGTCGCTCGCGCTGCACTTACTGCGATTTCAACACGTATGTTGGCATGGAGGAGCTATACGCGCGCTATGCATCCGCGCTGGAGAATGAGATCGTGCGACTGCGTGAAGCGTCAGAGCCGGATGATTTTTTTGCGCAGATCGAGACTGCGCACACGATCTTTATTGGTGGCGGTACGCCGTCGTTGCTCGCGCCGCAGCAGCTGGGTGGTTGGATCCGCGCGTGCCAGCGTGAGTTTAGGATGCCGACCGACGCCGAGGTCACCGTCGAATGCAACCCGGGCACTGTCACATTTGACTATCTGCGCGAGTTGCGCGCGCAAGGCGCCACGCGGCTGAGCTTTGGTGCGCAGAGCGCCGACGCGGGCGAGCTAAAGCTACTCGGACGTGAGCACACCTTTGAGCAGGTCGAGACGGCGGTGAGCAGCGCGCGCCGCGCAGGCTTTGAGAATGTGAACTTCGACTTGATTTTTGGTCTGCCGTATCAGTCACTCGATACATGGCGCGGCACACTCGCGCGCGCCATGACCCTCGCGCCCGATCACATTTCGCTGTATGCGCTGACCATCGAGCAAGGCACGCCGATGTATGACTGGACGCGGCGCGGCGAGGTGCCATTCCCCGACCCCGACCTCGCCGCCGACATGTACGACATCGCCGAGCAGATACTCGGCGCGGCGGGCTACGATCACTACGAGATTTCAAATTGGTGCAAGCCGCAGCGCGAATGCGCGCACAACCTGATTTATTGGCGCAACGAGCCATACATCGGTCTCGGCGCAGGCGCGCACTCATCGTCGGTCAATCGGCGCTGGTGGCGTGTGCGACGTCCAGCCGATTACATCGCGCGCGCCGAGCAACGCCGCAGCACGATCATGGACGACGAGTTGATTGACGCGCGTGCCTCGCGCGGCGAGACCATGATGTTGGGGCTGCGTTTGTTGAATGAAGGCGTCGAGCATGCACGATTTGCGGCAAGATATGGCGCGCCGCCGGGTGAATTTTTTGCGGCAGAGCTAGCACGCGCCGAGCAAGATGGATTAATCTCAATTGACGCCGAGCGCATTTTGCTGACCGGTCGCGGGCGATTTGTCAGCAACAGCGTCATGCGCATGTTTGTGTAATTGACTTCTATATGCGTTAAACTCATTGCATGCCAACAGCTTTACGCGTTGGACCTTATCGGTTTTATTTTTACTAGCACGATTGCGATGAGCCGCGTCACGTGCATGTGGATCGTGAATCCAATAGCGCGAAATTTTGGCTGGAGCCGATTCAACTTGAAGTGAATTATGGGTTTGCGCGTCAAGAATTACGCGCAATTGAGCGCATCATCGAAGATAATCTGGAGGCATTGAAAAATGAATGGAATGCTTACTGCGGTAATCGCGCCTAGAGTGTCGGCTGTATCAGTGACCAATGATGCGCTGACTGTTGACCTTGAGGACGGACGCACATTGTCTGTGCCTGTTGTATGGTATCCACGTTTAGCGCATGGCACACTCGCTGAACGAAACGATTTTCAGATCATAGGCTCAGGTCATGGCATTCACTGGCGCCAACTCAATGAAGATATTTCTGTCGAGGGTTTGTTGCTCGGCAAAAAATCAAATGAGAGCGCTGCGTCACTCGCGCATTGGTTAGCCTCGCGTGCACGCTAAATCACGCCACAACGTTGCTGAGCTGTAGATCACCGATGGTGATCGTCACGCGATCACCGTGCCTCAACGTAAAGCTCTCCGGCGGCACGATGCCCGTGCCAGTCATCAACAATGCGCCATGTGGCAAATCAAGCTCTTTGCGCAGCCACGTCGCTAGCTCCGGCAGTGTGCGCTTCATGCGGTGAATGGCGCTCTCGCCGCTGAAAACTTGCGCGCCATCTCGCTCGATTGTCAATGCTACGGGCAACTCGCGCATCGCCTCGGCGCTCATCAGCAAGATGCCGTCGCCCAGCGCGCATGAGCCCGTGTAGGTTTTGGCTTGTGGCAGATACAGTGGATTGTCGCCCTCGATCGAGCGCGATGAGACATCGTTGCCGGCGGTGTAGCCAACGATCTCGCCGTGCGCGTTGACCACGAGTGTTAGCTCTGGCTCTGGCACATCCCATGTGCTGTCGGCGCGTATGCGGATCGGCGCACCATTCGCCACGACACGCCAACCTATGCTCTTGAAAAAAATCTCGGGGCGCTCAGCAGCATATACACGGTCATATACGCTGGCTTGGGTGGACTCGGCCATGCGCGCGTCGCGGCTGCGCAGATAGGTCACGCCACACGCCCATACCTCTTGCATCGTGTCGAGCGGCGCGAGCAAATCACCCGTCGCGTCTTCGTCGGTGCGCAGCGCGGCGATGAGCGCAGATAGCTGAGCCGCGTGCGTGCTGAGCAACACGCTAAGCGTCGTCTGCTGGGTCAAAAATTTACCGTCGGCTGCCCAGCGTGCGCCGAGCGAGGTTTGGTGGCGAGTGAGTTTCATGGCAGTGATTAATTGCTAGTGATTAGTTGTAAAAGTTTTGAGCGTTTGCGCGGCGATATGATCCCAACGAAACAGATCGCTCGTGACGCGGCTGTTGCGTTGCAGAGATTGGCGCAGCGTGGTGTCACCGGTGATGCGTTGAATGGCATCTGCGAGCGCGACGGCATCATCAGGCGGCACGAGTAGCACATTGTCACTATCACGCAGCTCAGGCACACGCACGCGCGGATGTGTGGTGACGATGGCGCTGCCGTGCGCGAGGGCTGCCATGAGCGTCCCGCGTCTAAATGATGCGCCATCACGATAGGGCAGCGCGATACAGTCACACGCAGCAAAGGCAGCGCTGACGCCGCGCTGATCGAGAAAGTCGGTGTAATACACTGCGTCGCTGATCTGTAAATCGCGCATGAGCTGAGTCAGATGCGCCTGATACGCGACATTGGTCGGGTCGCTTGCGCCCGTGCGACCGCCTATAAACAGCAATCCGACGTGCGCGCCCCGCGCGCGCAATTCAGCCAACGCACGCAACAACGTGTCGCCGCCCTTGCTGTCATTCATAAAGCCAAAGTAGCCAAACAAGCTGAGGTCGGGGTCAATGTGACGCGCACTCAGCCACGCCGCGCGATCAAATGAAGTTAGCTCGGCGGGCGTGATGTTGCTGCCGATTGGCACGATGGAGACGCTATTGATTTTTTCGCGCTGGAGCGTGTCGTAGTCCTCGACATTGGTGACGATGGCGTGATGCGCGCCGCGCGCCATATGCAAGATCGCGCGCCAACGCAACGCGCCGGCTTTTGGAAAGAGATATGGCACACGCAAATCGTGAAACGTGACGATGGTGCGCACATGCTTGGCAAGCTGTGCTGGCAGCAGATTGATGGCGGCGTGCATCTGATACGCCGCCGCCTGATACTGCAGATTGATGACGTCAAATTGATACTGACGGTGCAGCGCCAACACGGCGTTCAGG
>CAZVQE010000180.1:0-5715 GCA_964628875.1 uncultured Anaerolineae bacterium | reverse complement strand
GGACATACCGCCAATGGACATACCAACGGCAAAGTCTGGATGAAAGAGTATTGATCCACAAAACATCGAAGAAGCAGGGGCTGTTCTAAGAACCGCCCCTACAACTATGCAAGCACATCGCGCCACGCGCTCATCAGATCGGTCTTTTGCGGAATGAAACCCGTCGCGCGCATAAATTTGTCGCCGCTGACAGCCATGTCCTCGACCAGCTTATCCACGCGCGCGCGGTGGATCGGCGAGCGCGCACCCACTAACGCAAACGCGCGTTCGCTGACATCGGCGGCAAGGTGTGCCGCACCGAGCGGCACATGCAATCGCGGCGGCGATTTGCCAAGCGCGGCATACACCGCACGCAAAATCTCCGCAAACGTATGCGTGCGTCCATCGCTCACGTTGTAAATTTGATGCGGCACTTGCGCGTGTTGAGCTGCAATAAGCGCCGCCTCGCCAACGTCTTGCGCGTGAATCAACGTGCGCCGATTTTCGCCGCGCCCGATTGGCACAAACACACCGAGTCGCGCGGCGCGCATGAGCGCCTCGTAGTTGCCTTTCATGCGCGGCCCATACACCGCCGCCAGCCGCAAGATGACCGGCTCGATGTCATGTGCCGCAAGCGCAATTTCCTCCGCATGTGCCTTAGTCTCGCCATACCATGTATCAGGTCGCAGCGGTGCGCTCTCATCGAGCAGCGGTGAATCGGATGTGCGGCTAGCGTCGTGTCCGTAAACCAAGATCGAACTAAAAAAAACGAAACGCCGCACGCCCGCCCCTTGGCACGCATGCAGCAACGTGCGCGTGCCTTCGACGTTGATGCGGTGATATGGCTCGGCGCTAACGGGGTTGTGAATGTGGATGCACGCGACGAGATTGAGCGCCACATCTGCGCCGTGCGTCGCGCGCGCGCATGCGTCTGCATCACAGATATCGCCCGCAATATGCTCAATCGGCTGCGCAAAGAGACGCGCGTCAGGCGCGTGACGCGATAGCACACGCACACGATAGCCTGCGCGTAAAAACGCATTAACAACGTGCGGACCGACCACGCCACTGCCGCCTGCGATCAGCGCGAGTGGCGCGGGTCGCTCACGGGTAGCCCCTACATTACTCTGATTTGACATTTGCAGATTCACCCGCGACTTGTTTCATCACGCGGTCGTATTCATCCAGCACCGCCGTCTTGCTGTAATAGCGCTCAACCCACTCGCGTCCACGCGCGCCCATGAGTTGTGCCTGCGTTGGGTCGTCGCGCAGTCGGTGAATGGCGTCTGCCATTTCACGCGCGGATTCTGGCGCGACCGTGATGCCCGCCTGAGACACATTCAACAAACTCGCGGACTCGGTGTCAGGCTCAGACGCGGACACGACCGCGCGCGCCGCCGCCATCGCCGTGTAAATTTTGGATGGCACGGTGTCATACGAAAAACCAAACTTCATCGGTGAGATACACACATCAGCGCTGGCGTAGGTCTCTGGCACACGGCTGAATGGCTGATATGGCAGGTGACGAATATTGCTGAGACCCGATTTCGCCACGCATTGCAAAAACTCATCTTTACCGCTGCCATCGCCGATCACGAGGATCAAGATGCGCGGATCGTCGCTGAGCAACGCGCCTAACTCGATCAAGATTTTTTCGAGCCCTTGAGTCAGCCCGATGTTGCCTGCATAAAACACCACAAACTTTTCGGTCAGCCCTTGCTCGCGCGCAAAAGCATTGTCTTTGCCGCGCGGCGTGACCAGATCAACATCCACAAAATTTGGCGTGAAGAAAAGTTTGTCACGTGGTACACCGCGCTGTGCCAACGCCTCGATGAAGCTACGCGCGATGGTTGTAATCGCCGCCGTGTGACGATAGACATATTGCTCGATGTCGGTGATCAATCTCACGATGCGCAGGTTTGTAAACATGCCAAGCCGCACAGGCACGTCGGGCCACAGCTCACGCACGTCGTAGATAAATTTGGCACGCTTGATCTTTGCCAACATGTGACCCGCAAGACCGAGTGTGATCGGTGGCGACGGCACATACACGATGTCCTGAGCTGACATTTTGAGCGCGCCGACTACGAGCGCTGCCGTGTGAAACCACAAATAATCAATCAGTCGCCGCCAACGTTTGTTGCCTTTGAGCGGCATCCACAGACGGATCACATCCACGCCGTCCTCGTTGGCGCGTGTGTAGATGCGCCGCGCGCGATAGATTGGGTTGGTGCGCACGGCATCAGACGGGTTGTAATGCGGCATCGTCGTCAGCACACTTACGTGGTGTCCGCGTTGTTGCAGACCGTGCGCTAGGTCGGTCATCATGTTGGCTGTGCTGACCGTGTCAGGTCCAAACACAAGCGACAGCATCAAAATTCGCGCCATTTACGCGCTTGATTGTATGTGATGAGATTCAGCGCGAGGGCAATCACGCACGCGAGCGCTGCGCTCCAGACTTGATCGGGCAAAAAGTAAATCAGCAAAAATGGCAGCCACGTCGCGGCGAGGTGCAGGGAGATTGAGACTGGAGATCGGAGAATTGATTTTGAGCCGACAAAATTTTGAAATAGCCAAAACGCCGACCAAGCGTAAAACACATAGCGAAACACGGTGTTGCCGAGCAACGGCGCAAGCGCAAATGCAATTAACCCATGCACGACTGCGACGATGAGCCACAGCGGTTGCTGGGCGAATTGCGCGCGTGGCGTATCTTTGATCGTCGCTAAAAAGTAAGCGGGTAGCACGCCAAAGCCGCTGAGCAACCACGTAAAAGTAGTCAATGGAATCTGTGGTTGCCACGCGCACACGCGTACGGCGCTGACTTTGCCAAACGGCAGCCATGCGGGCAACGTCAATGTGGCCGAGTTCAATTCGCAAAAAGCCAGCACGTGTGGATTGGTCGCGCGCCAATACTCAATTGCCGTGTTGCTCAACAACGGCACGCCCAACACATTCCATAGCAAATTGATTGGCATGCGCGTCAGCGTGTAGAGCAGATCATTCATTGCGTGCAGGCTCGGCTGGTCGCGCGCGATGATGCTGGAGATGATGACGCCGATCACACCGACACACAGGACGCCGAGCGCAAGCGCGCGCTCGCGTTTGATGAGTGCCGTGACGATGAGAATGGCGCTCAGCAGATAGGTGGATTCGCGCGTGAGATGCAGCAGCGCGAGGAGCACAAGCGCCGCGACAAACCAACGCCGCCGGAGCGCGTATAAAAATGTCACAAATATCGCCGCGTATACAACATCATGAATGTAAACGCTGCGAAAAGCCATTAACAAGAGCGGCGAGATAAAGATCAGACTCGTCCAATCGAAACCACCCCTCGCCCCTCCTTGAGAAGGAGGGGAATTCACTATGCGCTGTATCTTGTGTTTTGCGAGGAAGGGGTCTGACCTGTAACTCAAACTCAACAACCCAAACAAAAACACAAATAACGCTATCAGCGCGATGAGCCAAAATGCCTGTGTGATCGAGACGCCGATGAGCGTCGCCACCGCACGCGCCAACAACGGATGCAACACACGCGGCGCAAACGGCTTTAGCACCTCGCGCCAGTCACCTTGTGCGATGAGCTGATATTGCTGGCTGTCGGGTGTGATGCTGTCGGGCAGTGCCAGCGCCGCACCGATGATGGCAACGAGGCAAGTCAGCACGAACGCCATTAACGCGCGTCGAGCTATACGGTTCATTGCGTCTGCCCGATGATCTGCGCGGGATTGCCCGCGGCTATCGCGCCGGCTGGCACGTCGCGCGTGACTACGCTGCCCGCACCGATGACCGCGCCGCGCCCGATGCGCACGCCTTTGAGGATGATGGCTTGGGTGCCGATAAACACATCGTCCTCGATGTAAATTGGCGCATGCGCTCCCGCCAGAAAATCTCGCTCACGTGCGGCGGCAGTCAGCGGGTGAAAGTCTGTGTCAGCGATGATGCAATTTGCGCCGACTTGAACGTTGCGCCCGATCTCGATGCGCTCCATCGCTACGAGGGTCACGCCGGTAAACCCACAATCGTCGCCAATCTTGATGATAGCGTCGCGCATGCGTGTGGAGAGCGCGCAGGGCTGGCGTGGCGTGAGTGGATTGCTCTCGCGCCATGAGCGTAGATATAACCCGTCGCCCAACTCGATGCGACTGCCGCGATGGCGTTGGATGATCGGCGCGCCAAATACGCGCCACCTCGCGCCCCAGCTTACGCCATTCACCCAAAATATCAGACGAATCAACGGCAATGCCAAAATGCGCCGCGCGTTGTTGATGACACGCCACGGCATGTCGCGCCATGCACTCATAGGGTGAATTGTAGCGAGTTCAATTCACACATATACTCATTGGCGAGGAAACCGAAATGACACAACCCATTGGCATGCTCACGCTCGACGAGCTACGCGCAAAAGCAAGCACTGGCGAGATCGAGACCGTCGTCGTTGCCGCGACCGATCACTATGGACGTTTGATTGGCAAACGATTTGATGCAGATT
The DNA here is from genome assembly GCA_964628875.1 of uncultured Anaerolineae bacterium. Lineage (GTDB taxonomy): Bacteria > Chloroflexota > Anaerolineae > J036 > Brachytrichaceae > AQU-03. The sequence continues at coordinate 1,244 of CAZVQE010000180.1, read as the reverse complement.
ATTTTTTGGATGATGTGGCGTCACATGGCACGCATGGTTGTGACTATCTGCTGACGGTGGATATGGAGATGACGCCCGTGCGCGGCTACAAATACGCAAACTGGGAACTCGGCTACGGCGATTTTCACATGGTGCCCGATCTCAGCACGTTGCGTGTGGCGAGCTGGCTTGATAAATCGGCGTATGTGCTGTGTGACCTCGACAGCGAAAAGACACATTCAGCCGTTGAGGTGGCGCCGCGCACAATCTTGCGTCAGCAGATTGAGCGTGCGGCGGCAATGGGCTATGAGGTGTTTGCCGCGAGTGAGCTGGAATACTATTTGTATGAGGACAGCTACAAAACCGCCGCGCAAAAAAATTATCACGGTATGACGCCAGCCGCGTGGTATCTCGAGGACTATCACCTGTTGCAAGGCACGCGCGAAGAAAAATACACGGCGCAGGTGCGACATCATCTCAAACGCAGCGGCATTCCGGTCGAAAACAGCAAGGGCGAATTTGGCTACGGGCAGCACGAGGTCAATGTGCGCTACGCCGACGCGCTGACGATGGCAGACCGTCACACAATCTACAAACAATGCATGAAAGAGATCGCCGAGCAACAGGGCGTGAGTGTGACCTTCATGGCAAAGCCGCAGCCCGCGCCAAATGCCGGCAGCAGTTGCCACATTCACCTCAGCTTGTGGCGCGACGGCAAAAATGCGTTTGCGGGCAAAAAGAAATTTGGACCTGTCGAAGGCAGTGATGCATTTCGATATTTCTTGGGTGGCTGGATGTCGCACGTCAAAGATGTGATGCCGTTTTACGCGCCGACGATCAACAGCTACAAACGTTTCGAGGATGGCAGTTGGGCGCCGACGCGGCTGGCGTGGAGCTATGACAATCGCACGGCGGGTTTTCGTGTCGTGGGTGCGGGGAATGGCTTGCGCATCGAGTGCCGCATCCCGGGAGCCGATTGCAATCCGTATTTGGCGTTTGCTGCGGCGATTGCCAGCGGCTTGGACGGCATCGAAAATAAAATCGAAGCGCCAAAGATTTTTAGCGGCGACGTGTATCAGGCGCAACAGATCCCGCGTGTGGCGTACACTTTGCGCGAGGCGACGCGCGAGTTTGCGGCGAGCTCGTTTGCGCGAGGCGCATTTGGTGAATCGGCGCACGAGCATTACGCGCACTTTTACAAGAACGAGTGCGACCAGTATGACGTAGCAGTCACCGACTGGGAGCGCAGGCGATACTTTGAGAGA
>CAZVQE010000179.1:0-5784 GCA_964628875.1 uncultured Anaerolineae bacterium | reverse complement strand
TCGCTTGTCTGGCGCCGCTGTTGCAATCCTAGATCAACACGGAAAACTAAAAAACATTTTGGAGCGTCCAGCTATTTCGTGGTTTGATTTATATCCTCGAAATTATGAGCTTCTTATAGCTGATACGGACAAAATTATCGCGTTGGATAGGATTTATCACAAAGTAGAATTTTTTAATGCTGATCTCACACCAGCAACGCAAAAGGGCAATGCTGGCGTAATATTACTTGACCCTAAAGAGTTGGTTTCGTCGGGATTAGGCAACGGTGTGATTCTTGATAATCGCTATCTTATAGTTGAGGCAACATCTTCGGCGCGGGATTTGCCCTCGTTTTTATACCGAGTAGATTTGCAGAATGGCTCTATTACACATACTGTCTTGCGTCCACCCACAAATTACAAATTATTATTTGACTCTACCCTCTACTCATTTGATGAGAAAAGTTTAATTCGCACACAATCGTATTCATTTGACTCGGGTGACCCTTATAGTCCGGATGCATGGCGAAGTGAACTATGGGCGATCGCGGAAAATGCACAACAGCTTGTTTTAAGCTGTGACTCAACACAAAGTAGACCCGAAGAGCAATCGTGTGCAAATATCAGTGCGCAAAAACTGGTCTCTCAAGGTGGAAAATCTTATGCGCAAACTACAACCACTTTATACAAATTCAAGTCACCGATTACGATTACATTAGACACATCGTTTGGCAACAATGGTGTGATGACCATGACAAATCCTTCTAGCGTAACACTTGCACCCGAAGAAAAATTTTACATCGTAAGCAAATTGCAGGCTTCGCAAGCCGATGAAATCCGCCGATACTTTTATGATGGCACTTTGGATGAAAGCTTTGCAAATCATGGGGCATTTATCTCGTCAATTCACGTCTCAACATTGCTTCCAATATCCAACGAAGAGATATGGATAGGAGGATATACACAAGGCGGCGCAGCCATCGCAAAACTTCGACCTTATCAGTTTAATCAATCCATCGCTTTGCCCTTTGTTATGCGATAGCTCGCCAATCACACAACACGCCTCAGCCATTCAATCCGATCAAAATTTGCGCTTACGGCGTCACATTCAAATACAGCTGCTCGCGTAGGCTCATGACCGTGCGACGTAGCTGATCCTCAGCTTCGAGGCGCTCCTTGATGCGCTCGACGCCGTGCATGACCGTCGTGTGGTCGCGTCCACCCAGCAAGCCGCCGATCTCGGGCAGCGAGGCGTCCGTCTCTTGACGAATGAGGTACATCGCAATTTGCCGCGGCTGCACCAGCTCTTTGCTGCGACCCGCCGAGACGATCTCTGGCACCGAGATGTTATAAAACTTGGCGACGATCTCGATCACTTGCGACGGAGTTAGATTGGCGCGTTTGCCGACCAAGTCGGCGAGAGTGTCACGCGCAAAGGCAACCGTGATGGGTTTGCCGGTCAGATCGGATGACGCCACCAGTCGCGTGAGTGAGCCTTCGAGTTCGCGCACATTGCTTTGCACTTGCTTGGCGACAAACTCGATTACTTCCTGATCGATGTTCATACGCTTTTGTTGCGCCTTTTGTTGCAAGATGGCGACGCGCGTCTCAAAGTCTGGCGGCGCGATGTCCGCCATCAAGCCCCATTCAAAACGGCTGCGCAAGCGATCCTCAAGCGTGACCATGCTCTTGGGCGGTCGGTCGCTGGTGACGACGATTTGTTTGTTGGCGCCATGCAACGCATTAAATGTATGAAAGAACTCTTCTTGCGTTGATTCTTTGCCAGCGATAAATTGCACATCGTCCATCAACAGCATATCCACGTTGCGATATTTCAGGCGAAATTGCTCGGTGCTTTGTCCGCGAATCGCCGAGATCAGTTCGTTTGTAAACGTCTCAGACGTGACATAGTAGCAACGCATGCCACGATTGCGCGCGGCGTGTCCGATGGCGTGCAGCAAGTGTGTCTTGCCAAGCCCCGAGCCGCCATACAAAAACAACGGGTTATAGCGATCAGCCGGATTCTCAGCCACAGCCATCGCCGCGGCGTGCGCCATGCGGTTGCCACTGCCCACGACAAAGCTCTCAAACGTGTAACGCGGAAACAGTCCATCCACAGCAGGCGCATCATTGACACTATTGGTGTTTTGAATCGCGCTCGTCGGCGGCTCATATGCGACTTGCGATGGTGATTCTTTGGGTGTCGGTGTATTGATCGCTGTATGCGCGATTGCGCCGCTGCTGGACACAAGCACAACGCTGACGTCTACGCTGCGATTGAGGCGCGCCCCGAGTGCGCGCTTAAGCTGCGGCGCCATGCGCGTCTCCATCCATTCTTTGACATAGCCGTTTTGCACACCAATGACAAATTGCCCATCCTCATACGTCACGAGGCGCGCAGACTTGAGCCAAGTGGCATAGCTCGCGCGACCGAGACTAATCTCCATCTCGCCTACTGCGGATTGCCATGCTTCTTCGGGTCTCATATTCGCCTCGCTAAATCGTACTTCGGTCGTTGTTGCATCCATGTTGTCGTAGCTCATTACATCCGTATATGTCCGTATTTCGGAGTTCAAATTTTATGGATTTGATTTTCAAGCACAAGTGCTTTCATTACACGTATCTTAAAAAAAATTCAACTTTTAAGGTGCTTATCGTCATCCAAAAATAATTCACAAAATGCGCGAATTTGTCCACAAACACAATGCAAATCTCACGCGCAATTTTTACCTGCGCCCACAACGCATTCACAAATTTATCAACAACTTTTCCACAAGCAAAATTGATCGCTGAGCCTGTCAAAGTCAGCCAAGCATCATTTGCCAAGCGCCGCGTAATCTTTCTTGCCATTTGACGTCATCGGCAACGCATCAATCATCTGCACTATCACCGCCGAGGGCGTAACGCCAAGTCGCGTGTAGATGTGTTTGTGCAGTTCGCTTTGTTGAATGGCGCTCTCAGTATTGAGCGGCGCCACCCATACGCGCAATTGATCACTACCTGTGTCTATCGCCGCTGCGCGCGCAGCATAATGCGCCTCGAGGTCACTCTCGACATCTTCGAGATTAAAGCGCTTGCCAAACAATTTGCCGATGCGCTTGAGCCGCCCAACAATCGAATAAAAGCCGTCCGCATCCACACGCGCCAGATCACCCGTGCGCAACACGCCGCCCAGCTTATCGCCATTTGCCAGCGAGTCCGCGCTATCGGCGTAACCCATCATGACGTTTGCGCCGCGATAGATTAGCTCATCCATGTCGCTGCCATCGATATGGCTCAGGCTCAATTCACCGCCCGGGATCGCCAAGCCGATGCTGCCAATCTTGTCGCCCAGTCGCTCGGCGGGCACGTAAGAAATGCGCGCAGTGGCTTCGGTCTGACCGTACATCACAAACATCTGCGCGCCAACAGACTGTGTCTGCTGATAAAAATGCGCGATGAGATCGGCGCGTAGTTTGCCGCCCGCTTGCGTCAGCGTGCGCAGCGGCGCATATTTGGCGATATTAAATCGCAAGCGTTGCAGCGTCTCATACATGTAGGGCACGCCCGCAAATGAGGTACAGCGCTGACCCACCACCGTCGCCCAAAACTCAGGACGTATAAATGAATGCTCCGTTAGCACAACCGTGCCGCCCGCGACAAGATGCGAATTGAGCACCGACAAACCATACGAATACTGCATCGGCAAGCTGGCTATCGCGCGCCCGTCGGGCGAAAGCCGCAGATATTGCGCAATTGAGGTGGCGTTGCTCATGATCGCCTCGCGGCTCAGGCGCACCACTTTTGGGCTGCCAGTAGAGCCTGAGGTCGGCAACAACACACTCAGCTGCGGGTGCAATTCGCCCACATCAAACGGGGTGCGATGCAGCGCGTAGGTCGGCAAATGCGCCTCTACAATCTCGCGCGCCGCGATTGGTAACGCAATCGTCTTTGGCGCGACCACCATCGCCGGTCTATAAGCCTCAACCAGTCCAAGGCTCAACGCACTCGGCTCAATCAAACATACTGGATAGCCATTCTCAAGACATGCAAGATACGCCACAATCGAGTCAAGCGTATTGGTCGCCACCAAAAATACCAAAGCGCGCGCCGACGTGCGCATCAGTGTCTGCGAAAAAATCAAAACGCGCTCAATCAACGCCTCATAGCTGATCGTGTGATTGTGTTCGGTAATGATCGCGGCGTGCGACGGCGCGTGCTGCCGCAGCAGCGCCATCATACGATCATGCCTCCATCTACGCCAATCACTTGACCTGTAACATACACAGACAGATCAGAGGCGAGATACAGCGCGCAACCCGCGACATCATTTGGTGTGCCGATGCGTTTCATGCGAATGGCGCTGAGTGTCTTCTCGCGTTCGCTGTCGCTGAGCGCGCGTGTGAGGTCGGTGTCAATGAAGCCGGGCGCGATGGCATTTACGCGGATGCCGCGTGGCGCCAGCTCTTTGGCGCATGACAATGTGAACCCGATCATGCCGGCTTTGCTCGCGGCGTAGGCGGCTGATCCAGCCGCGCCTTGCGCTCCCGCAATCGAGGTCAGATGCACGATAGATGAGTTGGCTTGCATCGCGCGCGCGCAAAGCTGTGTCAGATTGATCACCGACACAAGGTTGGTTTCGAGCATGCGCCGCGTTGACTCAGTTTGGATCATGCCAAGCAGCGACGGCTCAAAGATGCCGGCGTTATTGATGAGCGCATCTATGGTCGGTTTAATGGCGCGTGCGGCTTGCACGAGTGCGCGTTGATGCGCGACGTCGTTGATATCGCCTTGCACCGCCGTTGCCTGCGCGCCCAGTTCACCCGCAATGATGTGTAGCGCATCGCTGCGTCCGCTCAGCACCACTCGCGCGCCATGCGTCACAAACAGTTGCGCAATGGCTCGACCGATGCCTTTGCTGGCGCCGGTGATGATGGCGGTTTTACCTTCGAGGAGTTTCACAGCGTTAGAGCGTCACGCCATACTTTTGCAAAATCTCTTTGGCTTTGGCGACACTGCTCATGCCGATGATGTCATCGGTGTCAAGCATGACGTTGTATTCGGCTTCGAGCGCGGCGACCAGCGCCATATGTCCGACCGAGTCCCATTGTGGAATGGCGCGATACGCGAGATCGTCAGTGATCGCTTGCGGCTCGATTCCCAGCGCGCGCGCAAAACACTCAGAAAATTGACTTGATATCATGTTGCGCAAACGATTATACTTTTTGCATCTCGAGCAATTTAGGCAAACATCATCTATGAAAAAACAACCCACCGTCCTGTGTCTCAGTAGTGCTTATAAAGGTTTAGCAATGATCGAGGAGCTAAAGCGATTAGGGTGTCGCGTACTGCTCATCATTCCGCAAAAATTTGCGGATGAGGCTTGGCCCCTCGACAGCATTGATGAGCGCTTCATCATGCCAAACATGTTAGATATTTCGCATGTCGTTAATGCGGTGAGCTATCTCGCGCGCAGCGAAGCGATTGATTGGGTGCAACCACTCGATGATTATGAGGTGGACACAGCCGCCACAGTGCGCGAGCACCTGCGTTTGCCCGGCATGGGTGAATCGGCAACGCGCTATTTTCGTGACAAGCTGGCGATGCGCATGCGCGCGCGCGAAGTTGGCATCGCTGTGCCTGAATTCACCGCGACATTTCCGCACATCCATGTGACTGAGTTTTTAGAGCGCGTGCCGGGTCCGTGGTTACTCAAACCGCGCAGCGAAGCCGGCGCGATGGGCATCAAAAAATGCGAGACGCCTGAAGAGGTGTGGCGCTGGATTCACGAGCTAGGTGATCAACAGTCGCGCTTTTTGCTGGAGC
>CAZVQE010000178.1:3877-5785 GCA_964628875.1 uncultured Anaerolineae bacterium | reverse complement strand
ATTTGCCGAGCCGCGATGTCGCGCCGCTTGATTCGGCAAAAATCAGACGCCAGCATGCGACAACGAACAGCGCCACCGGTGCGCCGAGCAAGAGTGACGAGCGCGTTGTGTAGCCGTGCGGCTGTGGCGGCTTGCCAACTGCCATGTACGGGAAGACAGCCAAAAACAACAACACGAGCCCGATCAGCAGTTGCGTGCGGTGATTGCTGGTCGGGTGAATGGCGCTCGCAGCCCGCGAAAACTGTGGCTGAATTAACAACGCAAGCAGCGCAAATGGCACGATGAATGGCAAAAGATCAAGCGCCCACGTAAACGGTTGATAGATACCATTCTCAATAAACGTGCGCCAATATTGCAGATCGAGCAAGTAGCGCAGCTCAGGCTGGTTGTAACCCGGTGTGGGCCATAGCGTACGCGTGACGAGCCAATACAGCGCGGGCAACGCCAGCAAGTCGGCGCGGCGCACACACCAACGCGCAAGTCGTCCCACGTCAAACACCGATTTGCCGCGCGACGCAAACAGCCATAGCAGCAACACAACCGCGTAATGGAAAAAGAGCAACGAACCAACGGCGTAGCTCAGCAAAAACGCGAGCCATGCGATCACACGCGTGCGTAGGCGCGGCACAGCCTCATTTGCAAAAATGGCAACCGCGCCGACGCCAAACAATGCGCGCCCGACGAGGTGATACAGATGCTCGATGTCAATCGAAAACTGATAGGCGGGGTAGATCAGCGTCAGCGCCGCGATCAACAGCGCCTCGCGCTCAGCCACAAAATAACGCGCGACGCGATAGACACACCACGCATACGCGATTTGACACACAAACGCAAGGATCATCGCCGCGCTGATCGGGCTGGCAAATAGCGCCAGAAAGCGATTGAGCACGACATTAAACGGCTGACCGTAGGACAAACGAAACTGCGACAGGATGTCAAATTTGCGCTCAACGAGCTGCACATACAGCGACCAAGAGTCGCTGTAATACAAGCCGTCGTTGAGCAAAATCAAGCCATACGTCGCAAGCGCTAACGCGCACAAAACAAACAATGGGTGTCGAATCAAGCGTGTCAAAGTCATTCTGAAATGAAATCCGTCATGTTTCGCTTCGCTCAACATCTCTGGCTAACTCAAGCATAGATTGATTTTCGCAGAGACACTTCGCGGCGCAGTAGCGCCGCTCAGTGTGACCTGTGCGATAGCAAATATTCATCAACGGGTGCAATGCGTCGCCTCGGGCGCGACGATGGGCGTTAATTGTAGTGTGCTGAGGCTACGCAAAAAGTCATCCATGCCGCTCGGCGCAAAGAAGCGATAGTACCAATAGCGCCGCGCCAAGCCAAGCGGACCGAGTTGGGCAGCAGCGTCACCGCGTCGCACGGTCAGGCGTGCCTGACAACCCGCCACATCGTAGCGCGTGATAAGCATCAGCTCAGGAAAGCGTGTATTGGGTCGCGGGACAAACGACGTGCGATCATCCGATACGGGCCACCACTCACTGCCAAACGTGTAACGAAAAATACCGGTCCAATCGTAGCCAAAGTGTCGCAGATAGTAGGGCCACCATTCGCCGTCTACTGAGCCGTATTGATCGTCCACCGCGAGAATGGCGTTTTGACGGATGTTTGGCACACGCGGTAAATTGGCGATGATCGAGCGATCTTTGACCCATGCGGCTTGCCATGCAAGATAGTTGTCAATCTGCGCGCGCGCAAACGACGCCAGCACGATCAAACTGATGAGCGCGCCAACGAAGCGCACTGAGGTGCCATTCGCAAAAAATATACCCATGAACGCGACAAACAAAATGCCCAGCGGGATGCCGATAAGCAGCGTGTGGCGCGTCGCAAAGCCATGCACAAATGGCAGCGTGCCGACCGCGACATACGGCAAGATCGCCAGCGCCA
>CAZVQE010000178.1:0-3777 GCA_964628875.1 uncultured Anaerolineae bacterium | reverse complement strand
CCATGTGCCACGAGGGCACAGATCAACAGCACGAGCCAAGGTTTTTTGAGCGCGCGAATCGCCAATCGCATCTGCGCCATTATCCGTGATTGGCGCTCAGTCGCGCTCAAGCGCGTTCATGCGCGCGGCAAATTGGTCGCTGGCGTACTCGACAAACTCGGAGAGTTGAATGCCAAAAGGCACATCATCGGCAAACGGCGCGAAGATGTCGGCGATGATCTCAAGTGTGAGCGGCAATTGCGCGTTGAGCGTGTCATCCATGACGTGACGCAGATTTGCGTCGCGCGCAAACAATCGCTGGAGGCGATCTAAACCGTAGGCAATGTGGCGCGCTTCATCACGTTGCACCAGCTCAACGCCGCGCACCGTGCCGGGCATCAAGCCATTTGCCTGCAACGCGCGCTTATAGCCGTGATAGCCCGTCTCCGCCAACACGCCTTCGATAATCATGTGATACGTGCTAATGGCGCGCACAATGGCGGGGTCGCTTGTATCACCGAGTAGCGCATTGAGGTGATCGGGCAACTGCTGATAAAAGAGTGTGTGATATGCATCACCAACTGCTGATGATGTGTCCGGTGGCATTTGATACACCTCAGCCCATAGCCGATCAAACCATTCGACGTGCTTGCTCTCCTCAAAAAGCTGCGCGGTCAAAAACATTTCGTCGGCGAGCAGATCGTCATGTTGGTTGCGGCGACGCGTGGCCACCAACAATGGCGCGAGGTCGTGCGTCACAGCTTTTTCGCCACCGAGAAAGCGCGCCGACAGTGCTATTAACAAGGCACGCTCTTGTGAATTGAGTTTCGCCCAGTCCGCTTTGTCTTGGGTCAGATCAATGTCGCGCGGATCCCACATCAGCGACTTGGCTTTGTGATAAAGCGAGAGTGAAAGATTCATAAAAATGTTTTACGGCTTCGGCTTCCAATTGAACGCCAGCAACCGCAGCCCGTTCAGGCATACCAGCACGGTGCTGCCTTCGTGACCGACCACACCGATCGGCAGCGGCAGCTTAAAGCCAAGCGCCGAGATCAGCAAGATCACGATCACCGAACCGCTAAAGATCAAGTTCTGCGCGACGACGCGCTTGGCTTGGCGTGACAGCGCAATGGCATACGGCAGCTTCTCAAGCTCGCTCGCCATCAGCACGACATCGGCGGTCTCGAGCGCGACATCGGTGCCTGCCGCGCCCATCGCTATGCCGACGGTCGAGCTGGCGAGCGCTGGCGCGTCATTCACCCCATCGCCGACCATGGCTACCGTGCCACTTTTTTGCAGTTTTTTGATCTGGGTGACTTTGTCCTCGGGCAGTAGGTCGGCGTAGTAGTCGTCTACGTTGGCTTGCTGAGCAATGGCTTTGGCGACGCGCCCATGATCGCCCGTTAGCATGACCACCTTTTTGACGCCGACTTGTTTGAGCTGACGCGCGATGTCGCCGGCTTTGTCACGCAGCACATCGGCAATGGCAATAACGCCCAATACATGCGCGTCCGTGCCGTCGCTGTGTGGCTCGTCGAGATGCTCCTTTGCCACGATGACCGAGGTCTTGCCCTGATCTTGCAGACACTCGACCTCTTGCATGGCGGCTTCGATGCCGCTGCAATTGAGCCCCTCAAAAAATTTGACGTTGCCGATGCGAATGTGCATACCGCCCATAAAGTTAACTTTGGCGCGCACGCCGCGTCCGGTGACCGACTCAAAGTTGCTCACTTCGGGCAGCTTCACACCGCGTTGTTGCGCTGTTTGGAGAATGGCGCTCGCCAGTGGATGTTCAGATTTCGCTTCGACGGCGGCGGCGATGCCAAGCAGCACATTCTCCTGCGCGCGCGTGACCGCGTCCATTGCGTAATCTTCATCGTGCATATCGTGCAATGGCACGATGGTCACATCCGTCACGGTTGGTCGCCCGACGGTCAGCGTGCCAGTCTTGTCAAACGCCACGATATCGAGGCTGCCCGTCTGCTCAAGATGCGCGCCACCCTTAAACAGCACACCACGACGTGCGCCGTTGCCAATGGCGGACAAGATCGAGGCGGGCGTGCTGATGACCAACGCGCAAGGCGAGGCGACGACCATCGCCGTCATCGCGCGATAAAACGCGGTCTGAAACGCCTCGCCAAAGATGAGCGTCGGCACGGCGATGAGCAACAGCGTAAAGGCGATGACGCCCGCCGCGTAGTAGCGCTCGGCTTTGTCAAGAAAGCGTTGAGTTGGCGCTTTTTGCTGTTGCGCGTCTTCGACGAGCTTAATCATGCGCGCAAGTGTGGTGTCATTTGCCGCACGCGTCACGCGCAGCTCGAGCGCGCCTGTTTGGTTGATCGTGCCAGCATAGACGACGTCGCCGACGCGCTTGCTGACGGGGATAGATTCACCCGTGAGTGAGGATTGATCGAGCGCGCTTTCACCTTCGACGACCTCGCCGTCCATTGGCAGGCGCTCGCCGGGTTTGATCAGCACACGCTCGCCGACTTCGATTTGTTCGATGGGAATCAGTAACGCACCATCGCCACGTTTAACCAGCGCTTGTGTCGGTCTCAGTTTCATCAGCGCTTTGATTGCGTCGCGTGCGCGCCCAATGGCAAAGGCTTGTAACACATTGGACAGCGAAAATAGAAACAGCAGCATCGCGCCCTCGAAGGGTGAATTCACCAACCAAGCGCCAATCGCGGCGAGGATCATGAGCAGATCAACTTCGATGTTGCCTTCGCGGAGCGCCTCGATGCTGGCTTGTAAACCAAAGATACCGCCAGCAATGTAGGCGATGGCATACAGCACTGTCACGGCGATAGATGTCGGCTGAACGTAAGACAAAATGAGCGCCGAGATCATCGCCACAAAGGTAATGACGACGCAGATGACTTCGAGTTTTTCAGTGGTTAGCCAACTAGATGGCTTTGTGTCTTGCATGATGGATAAGAAAATTAACCTAGGTTAATTTTCTTGTAGCCCATTATAAATCGCCCGCGCTTGCATATTATTTGACGAGATTGCCTAAAGATGAAATGATGACAGAGGATTGTCATTCCAAGCAGCGCATGAAATGCGTGTGAGGAATCCATCAAAAGTCATTTTTCAGAGATTACTCACTGGCGCATGTTGTGCGCCATTTGGAATGACAATTGCCGCGTTCATGTCGTCCTTCTTATGACAGGGAATCTCTATTTGACGCTGCGTCGTTGGAAGTACAACCAAATCAGCACGCACAGCAAACAAAAGGCAACCACCCAAAATGTCAGCGCAGCCATATTTGCGCCAATAAATGCGCTGATAAATGCGCCATCGGGATTGAGCATCGTCTGCAAAAATACAAAGGTTGAGATGCCAAACATGGCTAGCCACAGTTTGCGATCAGCCTGATAGATTGACTTGCCATGCAAAAAGCGCAACGGCACAAGCTCAAAGAAAATGTTTTGCACACCATTGGCAAAGATGAGCAACAAGATCGTCGTGAGCAAACTCGAATCGCTGGTCACGCCGGACAAAAGCCACGCCACGCCCGCCAGAGCGCCAATTCCCCACAAGCCCCAAATATGTGAGCGCACCTCATGGCGTGAATCGCGCACACCCTCGATGCCCGCCGGTGACCCTGCCAAAATGCCTGGCACCAATCCAAAGCCGCGTGAAATCAACATGGTGACCATCGCTAATAGCGTGTTGCCCGTGTGCATTTTTACTACGCCGCTCTCGCCTTTGCGGCGTAGATAGGCGAGCTGCGACAGGTCGTCCGCAATCGCCACGAGCCCCACTGCTATCGCCGCCGTCGAGATTAACGCGATC
>CAZVQE010000177.1:0-5812 GCA_964628875.1 uncultured Anaerolineae bacterium | reverse complement strand
GTGCGTTTGCGTATCGGCGCAGGTTCGACTTGATTGACGGCTTCATTCACCAGCACTTGCGTCGGCAATATCGGGCGCGTGCTCTCAACAACAGGCGCAGCGACAACGGGTTGCGCCATCACAACTGGCTCGATTGGTTGTGGCTTTGGCAGCTCAGTGATGTCTGTGATGATCGTCTCGCGCTGCAGCGGGCGAATGGGTTCTGTGGCTTTTTCTATCGTCGGTAAAACCGGCGGTATCGAAATAGTTTGTGTGACAGCCGTTGTTGCAGGTGTCGGCGGAGGGGCAACAGGCTCAGGTGACGCGCGCGCGATGATGCGTGTGCGCACGATTCGCCCCAGTCGGTCACGTTCACCCAGTTTGGCGTGCAGTTGATTTTCGTCGTCCGCGACAATGACTGCGCTGCCGGGCACACACAAAAAGTATGCGCAGGACTCGAGCAATTCCTCGACATCCGCGGACTCTGCATCCGTCAATTGCTCCAAGCCAATCAACAAGATGGCATTGGCTTGCACGATGATGTTGTAGATCAGCACAGGGTACGTCGCGTTAAATCGCTGCGAAAAATCCAGATTAGCGCGTTGCAACTCATCGGTAGATGCGGTCGCGTTTTGCCGCACGAGGTTGAGCAATTGTGAGCGCAGTCGCCCAATTTGCTCGCGCTCGTTCGGCAGCGCCAGATCAACGATGCGATCCAAAACAGTCGAGAGCAAATATTGCCAAGGCCGCATATACGACGGCATGTTGGCGGCGCTGACCGTCACGCCAATGATGCGCCGCTGATAGCGCGTGCGCAATGGCATTGGACTGTTGCTCATCAACTCTTGTTCGAGGTGTTGAGCGACATTGACATCGCCAAAGATGCCGATCACGCCGGCCGAGCGCGTTGGCGCGGCTGCATCCAACACCGCAAATAACTCATCGCGTGCAGGCATCGGTTTGACGTCCGGCTGTCCCGCGCGCGTGAGTGAGGCGTTGAATGGTAGTTGCGGCATAAGCAATTAGATTTTAACTACTTTCAGCTTCAGCGATTCATTGTCAAATTCGGCGCGCTCCATGTTGTCCAGCATGCCAGATTTGAGCGACAATGAAAGTGTCTCAGCCGCGATGTATTTTTCAAATGCGCTGATCGCTTGCGTCAGACGCGGTGAGGCTTGATATGTGGTGTGTATGCGATCGGCAATCTCAAAGCCTTGCGCTTTGCGCAGGTCATTGATACGCCGCACGACTTCGCGCGCCAGACCCTCATTCACCAAAGCGTCATCGAGATGTGTGTCGAGCGCGACCACGATGCCATCGGCGCCCTCGACGAGCAAGCCCTCGCGCGGCTCAGCGCGTACTATGATCTCGTCCGCCGCGAGCTCACGTCCGGCGAGCGTCACAGGTTGATTGGCTCTGACGGCTTTGACGATGTGTGCCGTATCCGCCGTCGCAAATGCCTCACGCACTTTTGGCAAGTCGGCGCCGAGTTTTTTGCCGAGCTTTTTGAGGTCGGGCATCAGCTTGTAGGTCACGAGTTCGGCTTCGTTTGGCGCAAACTCGACGGCTTTGACATTGAGCTCGTCGGCGATCACGTCGTTTTGTTTTTGAATGGCAGCCCGCGCTATATCGTCGGCGACCACTACAACTTTGGCGAGCGGCTGACGTAGTTTGACATTGCTTTGCGCGCGGAGGCTGTGACCCAGCGTCACCGTCGCGCGCGCGACCTCAACCTCGCGCAGTAGATTGATCTCGCGCTCAGTCAATGCGCGCGCGGTTGGATACGCCTGATGATGCACCGAAAACCCGCGCTCATTTACAGGTTGCAATTCGCGCAAGTTTTGCCACATGGCTTCGGTCACAAACGGCACAACCGGTGCAATCAGCTTTGTAAATGTGGTCAGCACGTCATACAGCGTGGCGTACGCCGCATTCTTGTCCGCGTCGGATTCGCTCTTCCAAAAACGACGGCGGCTGCGACGCACATACCAGTTGCTCAGATCATCCACAAACTTTTCGCATGCCAGCGTGGCTGTGCGCGCGTCATACGCATCTAGCGCAGCAGTGACGGTGTTTACAACCTCTTGCTTGCGCGCGAGGATCCATTCATCCAAGCTGTTGATCGCAGGTGGCTGACCGCCTTCGGGCGTCCATTTGTCGAGGCTGGCGTAGTTGCAAAAGAACGCATACACATTCCACAACGGAATAAACACATCGCGCCGCACATGATCGAGTGAGTTCCAACCAAACAAAAGGTTGTCCTCATATTTTTGGCGCGCGTAGAGCCAACGCATGACATCCGCGCCGGCGCGATCTGCGGCTTCGTTAAATTCGATGCTGTTGCCTTTGCTCTTGTGCATCTGCTCGCCTTTTTCATCGAGCAATGTGGCAAAGCCCAACACGGTTTTCGCTGGATATTGATTCTCCATGACTGTGCTCATGGCGATGAGTGAGTAGAACCAATTGCGGAATTGTCCCGGAAAGCTCTCGGTGATGAAATCGCCGGGGAACCACTTCTCCCAATAGGCATGGTCGGTGCGATGACGCAATGTGCTATACGCCACGATGCCCGCGTCGAGCCATGGGTTGCCGACATCTGGCACGCGCGTGCCGATCAGCCCTGTCTGTGGATGCTTGATTTTGACCTGATCAATCCATGGGCGGTGTGGTGTGTGTCCGTCAAATGCGTCCCAGCCTTCGACCGCGCGCGATTTGAGTTCTTCGTAGCTGCCGATGACCTCAAAAGTGCCGTCGGGGTACTCCCAGATGGGCAGCGCCAAGCCCCAATAACGCTTTTTGCTAATCATCCAGTCGTGCATGTTTTTGAGCCAATCCATCTCGCGCTCTTTGCCAAACGACGGGATCCAATTCATCTCGTTGCTGACGCGCATCATCTGATGGCGTAGCTCATCCATGCTGATGTACCACTCGTCTACTTTGCGATACAGCAGCGGCGTCTTGCAGCGCCAGCAATGTGCATAGCGGTGCACGTATTTGTCGCGGCGATACATGTTGCCTTTGGCGCGCAACAACTGCTCGACGAGGTCTGGCACGTCGTGACCATATTTGCCAGTCAATGGACCAAAGCCGTCCATGTAGTTGCCGTCTTCGTTTAGCACTTCGACCATAGGCGTGCTGTGCGCAACGCCGAGCTTGTAGTCGTCGGGGCCACAGCCGGGCGCGTTATGCACGATGCCGGTGCCTTCGACTTCGCCGACGCCATCCCACAAAATGATTGGATGCGCAAAACGGCGATCATCCTCAAAGCCGTGTTTGTCTTGCCATTTCTTTTCGGCGTCAATCCATGCTGGCAGATCATCAAATAACCCCGCATACGTCCAGCCCGCCATATGCTCGCCGAGTATTTCGCCTAGCACTTCGTGCTCGCCGCGCAAGAGTTTGTGCGTTTGTGTGCCGAGCAGGTAAATGGCTTCTTCGCCGTCTTTGTGCTTTTGGTAGACGATGGAGTATTTGAGTTTTGGACCTACTGAGCACATCGTGTTGCTCGCCAGCGTCCATGGTGTCGTCGTCCACGCGAGGATGTATTTGTTTTGTGTCTGGGTGAATTTGTCTCGCGCTGAGTCACTCATCCAATTGACCATTGACAATTGCCCATTGACTATTGACGCCCGTGTATGTTCAACGGTCAATGGCAAATGATCAATGGTCAATAGTCGCATTCGCACAGTAAACGCTGGATCCTCGCGGTCTTTGTAGCCGTCGGTCTCCATCTCGTGCTGGCTGATGCCGGTCGCACAGCGCGGGCACCATGGGATCACATCCGCGCCGCGATAGACCCAACCATGCTCGTAGCACTTTTTGAGAAAAGTCCAAATCTGATAATTGTTTTCGTTGCTAAAGGTGAAGTAGCTGCCCATCAGCGGCGGCATGCCAAGCGCACCGACCAATTGCTCGACTGTGCCATGCACTTGCTTGCCATCGCGCTCAAGCGTGATGTGCTGCATCGGGTCTTGCGAGAGTTTGTCCGCGAGCATGCGCAACTCATCAGGGTTATTCCAATCCATCCAGTTGCCGAGTCGGATGGTTTGCTCGGTCTGCTGCGCGGCGGCACGTAGCACACGCGCCTTGCATAGCCGCACAAATTGATCAATGCCCATTGCCTCGATGTCACGCTTGGTTTTGAGGTTGAGCGACTTTTCGACTTCGACCTCGACCCACAACCCTTGGCAGTCGAATCCGTTTTGCCAGCGCTCGTTCATGCCGTGCATGGCTTTGTAGCGCTGCCACAAATCTTTGTAGCTGCGACCCCATGCGTGATGCACACCCATCGGGTTGTTTGCGGTAATGGGACCATCAATAAACGAAAATCGTTTATCACTGTTCGCGCGGAGTTGGCGCAGTTTTTCAAACGCGCCCGTGCGCTCCCAAAACGCTAGAATTTCGCGCTCTTGAGCCGCAAAATTCACCTGTGTGTTTACCGCTTGCAACATGCTTGTCATTCACTCCTTAGATTCACGCTATAAAAGCGAGCTATTTTAACTTGACGATCAAATTGTGCACAACATAGAATAGCCGCATGTTAGAAAAACTCAATCTTGCCGCATTTCGCGCCAACCCGCGCGAGCTAAGCTCGCTCACGCGCCAATTCACCCAAGCCGATCTACGCGCACTGACAAATGAAGCCATAGACGCACAGCTGGCTATGCTCAAAGATGCCAGTGATGCGGATGTCGTTTTTACGCCGATTGATGCAAACGCCAATGACACCTTTGGCAAGCCGGAAGAGCAGGGCATCGCTTGGAACGCCGCACATATCATCGTGCATGTCACCGCGTCATCGGAGGAGTCAGCGGCGCTTGCGCTGTCGCTCGCGCGCGGCATCGCCGTCGAAGGGCGCAGCCGCTACGAAACCGCTTGGCAAGATGTGACCACCGTCGCGCAGTGTCGCGCTCGTCTCGCAGAGAGCCGCCGCATGCGTTTGGCGATGCTCGAGGCGTGGCCCAATTCACCTGATCTGACAACACTCTACAAGACCACATGGGCGGGCGACATGAATGCCATCACGCGCTTTTGCGGTGGCATGTTTCATGAGGTCGGGCATTTTGATCAATTGCGTGATGCGCTCGTGCAAGCCAAAGCCGCCAAGAAATAACGCACATATTTGAGTATGACGCACACCGCGCAAGACATTGGCAATCGCATCGTCAACATCGCTCGCCAGCGATTTTTGACGACAGTGGCGCTGGTTGGATTTGACAGCGCCATCGCCGCCGCAATCACTGCCGAGGGCTTGCGCGCGTGGTGCATGTCGCTCAACGAATTACGCGTCGCGCCGAGACACTACGATTTGCTTGTGTGTCGCGGCGCGTTTGAGACTCTAGCGCATGATGAGGTTGAGCAAGCCATCGCTGACATTTGCAAAACGGTGGATTTGGCGATTGTGGATTCGACGCGCACACTTGGGGCGGCGTTTGCGCGTAATGGCTTTGTGCGCGCGCAGTCGGTCGATCTGCCGTTTTTGTCGCGACATGCGGCGATCTATCAGCGCAATCACAATACACCTTTTGTTGAGATCGTCACAAACTATGAGGTGGCGCTCAATCAAGCCAATCGTCAAATTGATGAGTTGGTGATCTATCGCCAGCAATGGGACGAGCTACAACGCAGCCCGGGCTGGCGCGTGCTGACCACGCTGCAACATGCGCGCGCGGCGGTGCTGCCTCCAAATAGCGTCCGCGAAAAATTACTCACGCGGTTGTCGCGCCGTGCAAGTGCAATTCCACAAGCACAAACCTCGCCCGCCGAAAAACCAATTGTCAAAGAGCATGATCCGCACGCCGACTATCACGCGTGGTTTGTGAATCACGCGCCG
>CAZVQE010000176.1:0-5828 GCA_964628875.1 uncultured Anaerolineae bacterium | reverse complement strand
GAGCGAGTCGCTCAAATTCATCGGCGATAACTTTTTGTCTATCTTGAATCAACTGATGGCGGCGTGCAAGGTGATGGCGGATGCTGCGCACAATGTTGAGGGCAGCACCATCGTCAGCACACTCGCGCGCAATGGGACTGATTTTGGCGTGCGCGTTAGCGGATTGGGTGATCGTTGGTTTGTGGCGCCTGCGCAAGTGCCACAAGGTTTGATGTTCCCTGGATTTACTCAAGGTGACGCCAATCCTGATATCGGCGACAGTGCGATTACCGAGACGGTCGGCATCGGTGGCTTTGCGATGGCGACTGCACCAGCCATTGTGACGTTTGTCGGCAGCACGCCCAAAGACGCGATGAATGCGACACTTGAGATGTATGAGATCACTGCGTCTGAGAATAAAAACTTTACTATGCCTGTGCTTGATTTTCGGGGTACGCCCACTGGCATTGATATTCGCAAGGTGATCGAGACGGGCATCTTGCCGCGCATCAATACTGGAATTGCAGGAAAGAAAGCGGGCGTTGGTCAAGTCGGCGCAGGACTGGTGCGTCCACCGATGGAGTGTTTTGAGCAGGCGCTAGAGGCGTTTGCCGAAAAGTATTTCGCCGAGTAGAATTATCGAATTCCAAGAAGAACACGAAACGCAATCATGAAAAGTTATCTGTGCGATGGCTGCATGAAGAGGCGCGTTTCGTGTTTTTAATTTTCAAAAGGAGAAGATCAGTCATGAATATTTTCAAATTGAGTTCGATGGCGCTAGTGAGCGCTGTGTTGATGGCGGCTTGTGCATCGCCGACGCCGACGGCTGCACCAGCCAAACCGGCTGAAGCCGCTAAACCCGTTGCCTCGACCGGACCTGGCGGCAAACCATGGAAGCTGGCGGGTGTATTTCCTGGCACGATCACCGACGCCGACTACAATCAACTTGGCTACGTAGCGATGAAGCGCGTCGAGAAAGACATGGGTATCAAGATCGCGCAATCTGAAAATGTGGCTGTGCCAGATGTCGAACGCGTGATGAAAGAATACATCGCCGACGGCAGCAACATTATCTTTGCACATGGTAGCCAGTTTGTAAACCAAGCTGCGAAAGTAGCTAAGGAAAATCCGGACGTGTTTGTCATTGCTGAAAACGACGCAGCGGTGCCGGATGCGCCCGCGAATTTTTGGTTGTTGGATCGCAATTTTTATCTCGGCGCCTATGTCAGCACGCGGTTAGCTGCAGAAGCGACTAAGGCAAACAAGATCGCGTATCTTGGCGGTTCACAATTGCCATTCTCATGGGCTGAGGTGCATGCCGCGCAACAGGCAGTCAAAGACAGCGGCAAGAATGTCGCATTTAAGTATGTGTTTACGGGCGACTTTAATAACCCCGCAAAAGCGCGCGAACTCGCCGAAGCGCTGATATCCGAAGGCAATGACGTCATTATTGGCTCGCTCAATCTTGGCATGTTGGGTTTGTTTGAAGCGGTCAAGGGCAAGCCTACGCTCGTGACTGCGAAATACACGGATAAGAGCCAATTCTCACCCGATAACTACGTCACATCAGTGTTGTATGACTTTGAGCCAGTGTTGCTTGAGGTCGTTGGCGGAATTACAAGCGGCGCTAAGAAAGGCGGCATTTACTCGTTTGGCTGGGGGCAAGGCGTGAGTATGCAAAAGCCATACAAGAAAGTCTCAGACGCCGCCGCCAAAGTCGCGGATCAAGTGATGGACGATATCAAGAGCGGCAAGCTCAAGGTCGAAAAGAATAGCGCGGCTATTCCGTAAAAACAGTACGGTGTTCAAAGTTCATAGTTTCGACTTCGAACTATGAACTTTGAACACTGAACTTCGAACTGAAAAATGTTGCTCGACATGCGTGGTATCCGCAAGGTGTTTGGTCCAGTGGTGGCGCTGGACAATGTGAACTTTGCGGTTAAGCCGGGTGAAATTCACGGGTTGCTCGGTGGCAATGGCGCAGGCAAAACCACGCTGATGAATGTGTTGTTTGGCTTGTACAAGCCAGAGCAGGGCGGCATCACATTTGACGGCAGACCGCTGAGTGTAAAGTCTCCGCGCGACGCACTCAATCACGGGATTGGTATGGTGCATCAGCAGTTTTTGCAGGTCACCAACTTTACCGTCGCCGAGAACATTGTGTTAGGTGCGGGATTGCCTAATCGCCCAACCATGAATCTGTCTGAGCCAAAACGCGAGATCAAAGAAATTGCGTCGCGTTTTGGTTTGACCATTGATCCTGATGCGCGACTCGACGCATTGCCGATGGGGCTACGCCAACAGGTCGAAATCTGCAAAACACTCTATCGCGGCGCAAAGCTGCTGATACTCGATGAGCCGACGACGATGCTCACACCACAACAGGTGGACAAGCTATTTGCATCGTTGCGTGAAATGGTGCGCGTCGGATTAAGTGTCGTGTTTATCACGCATAAGTTGCGCGAGGTGTTGAGCGTATGCGACCGTATCACGGTGCTGCGACATGGCAAGACCATAGTCACACTCGATCGCGCCGAAGCCAACGAAGACGCCTTTGTGCGCGCGATGGTTGGCGATGAGATGAGCATCGAAAAGAGTGTGTTGTTTGCAAAGCAGGGATTAGAGCAACAGATCGCGCAAGTCAGCAGCGTGCCGCAGTTGCAATTAACAAATGTCAGCCTCGCTGACAGAGCAAACGAAGAGGGACACAGCGCGCTCAATGAGGTAGCGTTTACATTGCACAAGGGCGAGATATTGGGAATTGCAGGTGTGGCGGGCAACGGGCAACATGAATTGGCTGAGGCTGTTATGGGCGTGCGCCCAATTCACAAAGGCAAAATCATGATGGGTGGCGACGATGTGTCGCGCCAAAACACAGCACACATCATCTCAAAAGGCGTCGCGTATGTGCCTGAGAATCGTTGGGAAGATGGCATCTTGCAGCGCTCGACCGTCGCACAAAATATGTTACTTGGCGCTCAACGTAATGGCGGCAATATGCTCAATATGCGCGCGATTCGTCATCAGACAACCGAGCTGATCAAAGAGTTTAAGATCAAAACGGGCGGCGCGGATGCATTGGCCGCCGAGCTGTCTGGCGGCAATATGCAGCGTGTGCAGCTGGCGCGCGCATTCTCGCAGAATCCACGCATATTGCTTGCTCACAATCCGACGCAGGGCTTGGATATTCCATCCATCGAATTTGTGTATAACAAAATCTTGCAACACAAGAAAGATGGCATGGCAACCTTACTCATCTCCGAAAATCTCGATGAGTTATTTTTGCTATGCAATCGCATCCTTGTGATGTATCGCGGTCAGATTATGGGTGAATTGCAACGTAACGAATTTGACGCCTATCGCATCGGGCAACTTATGAGTGGAGTGAAAGCTACAGCGGAGACGGTAGCATGAGCGCAAATCTACAGGGTGTGTTCGGGCGTCGCGCAGTAATCCGATTTTTTCCATACATTGTTGCCGTGATAGGCGCAATGTTGACCGTTGGCATTTTGTTGTTGTTGCTTGGCTTCGATCCGCTGCGCGCCTATGAGACCATATTGCTGACTTCGTTTCGCACGCAAAACGGATTCATCCAAACGCTACAAAAATTTGTTCCACTTGTGTTGTTAGCGCTGGCGTACACCATTCCAATTTCGGCAGGCAAATTTAATATCGGCGGCGACGGTCAGATGATCATGGGCGCAACAGTCGCGGCAATTATTGGCATCACCCTCAAAGGTTTGCCGATGCTCATCTTGTTGCCAATGACCCTCGTCGGCGGCATCATCGGCGGCGGCTTGTGGGCGTTGCTGCCTGCATGGTTGCTCTACCGATTTAATATCAGCGAGGTGCTTGGCACGGTGCTGATGAATTTTGTGTCGTATCAAGTCCTCGACTATGTGGCGACGGCTTTATTTCCAGAGCCACAAGGCGGTCACCCGATGACAGTTGAGTTGGGAGCGGGTGCGTCGCTGCCGTTGATTTTGCGTCGCCCCGATTTGCACAGCGGTATCGTCATCGCTTTGATAATTGCGCTCGCCGCCTATGTATTTATCGAGCGTAGCGCGGCAGGCTACGAGCTAATGGCAACCGGCAGTAATCCACGCACCGCAAAAGTGTTTGGAATAAATACGCGGTTGTTGTTTATGCTGGCGTTGGTGCTTGGCGGCGCAGTTGCAGGTTTGGCGGGCGCGATTGAGACGACAGGCGTGCAACATCGTCTCACCGAAGGGTTCAATAGCAACTTCTTTCAGCTTGGCATGATTATTGGGTTGATCTCGCGTGCCAATCACGTCGCAGTGCCATTTGTCGCGTTTTTTATTGCCGTGCTTGAGGTCGGCGCGAGCGCCATGCAACGCACGCTTGGCATTCCGGTTGAGATGGTGTTTATCATCGAAGCATTGATCTTGGTATTTGTGTTGGTGTCAGATGTTGTGCGCCGCAAATAGCGCACAAATAAATCATGGAATCCACTATTAGCTTTATTCGCCTGATCTTTCTTGCGCTTGCGCCTTATGTGCTTGCCAGTCAAGGCACCATGCTTGCGGGACGTGCAGGCGTGTTTATCGTCGCCCAAGAGGGTGTCATGCTTGCGGCGGCTTCACTCGGATTTTTAGCCGCAAATGCCACACAAAATTTGTTCGTCGGACTAATTGCGGCTGCGCTGGTTGGCGGTTTGTTTGGATGGGCAATAGCTTATTTCACGACGACGTTGCGCCTCAATCAATTTGTGGTTGGCTTAGCCATGTATTTCATCGGGCTTGGTGTTTCGACACTTGCGTTCAAGATCGTGATTGGCATCACGCTACAAATGCCACGCATCGCCACTTTGCCGAGCGTGCGTGTGCCATTGTTTGGCGAAATTCCATTGATTGGCGATATCTTGTTTAATCACAACGTGATGGTGTATTTCAGCGCGATGGTGACATTAGCGCTATATTACTTTTTGTTTCGCACCAGTTGGGGGCTAGACTTGCGCGCCGTGGGCGAGAATCCAAAATCAGCAGATAGCCTCGGCATCAACGTCGTACGCACGCGCTATGCCGCTTGCATTGTTGGTGGCATGCTAATGGGTCTTGCAGGCGTGTATCTGCCGATGGTGTACACCGGCACATTTACACAGGGCATCACCGCCGGACGTGGTTGGCTCTCGTCGGCGCTCACATTTTTTGGCGGTTGGCAACCGCAATTTATTTTTGCGGGATCATTTTTATTCGCCGTTGTGGATGTGTTGGCGAGCCGCGCACAGGTCGCCGGCACGTTTTTGCCACATCAGTTTTTGCGAATGTTGCCGTATGTGGTCACACTCTTGACGATGATCTTTGCATTCCGCTGGGCGCGAGTGCCTGCCTTTCTCGGTAAAAATTATGACCGCGAAAAGCGATCCGTCTAATGGGTGAGCCCGCCTTGCGCCTCAAATTCACAGATAGTGATTTAATATACTTGCAGAATCTCCAAATCTCTTAAACTCAAAACTACTATGAAAATTTACGACCTATCTCAAGACCTAAATCAAGACTGTTCGTTTTGGCCCTTTTACCCGCCGTTCGAGGTGAAATACTTTAAGCGCAAAAGTGAACATGGGGTGAATGCGCAGTACATTCAAACCAGCAATCACATGGGCACGCACCTTGATGCGCCGCGTCACTTTGTGACCAAAGGTCGCACCATCGAGCAAATCCCCATTGACTGGCTTTATGGTGACGGTGTCATCGTTGACCTGAGCGACAAAATGGATGACCTCGACATGTTTTACCCCGAGGATATTGAAAAGCGCGTCAAAGTGCGCGAAGGTGACATCCTGCTGATTCACACTGGGTGGCACAAGTATTCATTCCTCGCGCAGGATG
>CAZVQE010000175.1:0-5829 GCA_964628875.1 uncultured Anaerolineae bacterium | reverse complement strand
TACGGAGATGTGGATCGCCGCGTCGAGGGTGCGGCACGCGCGGCGGGTTATCGCGCAGCCGTGGACGTGACCGAAAATAAATATCAGACTTTGGTGCGTTTATTTTGGTTGAATCGCATCGAAGTCCGCAATAGCTATACGCTCAATCAATTTATTTCAAAGGTGCAACGCTGAAATGACCTACGACGAATTTTTGAAATCGGTGCAAGATTTGCAACCACCAGCTTTAAGTTTGCCGTTATTGGCGCTGTGGTGGGACAACAAAGGTGATTGGACGCGCGCGCATCAAACTGTGCAACAGAATGAGACAGATGTGATTTGCGCATGGGTGCATGCGTATTTGCATCGCAAAGAGGGCGATCAGTGGAACGCCGACTACTGGTATCGTCGCGCGCGAAAGCCGCCCTCAAATGCCTCGCTCGAAGAAGAGTGGCGAATGATCGCCCAAGCCCTACTGGCGCGCTAGTTTTTGGATGATCGGCTCTAATTCACCCAAATGCGAGATCGTGTAATCAACCTCAGGATGAGGCGACTCGGCGATCAACACACTTGTCATGCCGATTTTTTTTGCGGCGACTGCGTTTGGAATTGAATCTTCAATCATCATCGCATTTTCTGCGCGGGCATTCATCGCATTGAGCGCGCGCTGATATGCCTCAGGATACGGCTTGTTAATAAATTCAAGCGCTTTGATGTCTATCACGCGTTCAAAGCAATCCTCGAGATTTAAGTGTTTTAGCACGCGCGTCGCGTGTTCGATGTTGCTGTTTGTGAGAACGGCGCGCCGCACGGGCAAACGCAACAACATCTCGCGCACTTTTGGATCGGCAAAAATCACCCCCTCGAGTTCGAGGTTATGCACAAACTCAAAGAAGTGATCGCGGTCAAAGGCGTGACCTTCTTCCATCAAGCCACGCAGCGCCGTGCCATAACGCTCGCGCCAACGTTTGCGCACGATGGCTGCCTCATCGGTGTTGATGTTGAGCTGTTTGGCGACAAATGCATTGATGCGTTGTGACATCTGATGCATCACGCCAGACGATAGCGGATAGAGCGTATCGTCCAGATCAAAGAAGGCGATCTTGAGCATGTGTAATGCTGATGGTTTTACATCACGCGGCTCAAGCCGCCATCCACCATCAACGATGCGCCTGTGATGTAGCTCGCTGCGGGCGATGCGATAAAAGCACATGCGCGTCCGAATTCATCAGGTTTGCCGACACGCTTGAGCGGGCAAGCCGAGCCACGCTTTTTGATAATGTCATCTATGCTTTCACCTGTGCGCGCCGATTCGGCTTTTGCAAGATTAAGCACGCGATCTGTCGCTGTAAAACCCGGACACAGCACATTGACGCGGATGTTATCGGCGCCGACCTCATGCGAGAGTGTCTTTGCCATGCCAACCACTGCCATACGCAAGCTGTTGCTGAGTATCAAACCATCGAGTGCATTTTTGACCGAGGCGGACTCAATAAAGGTGATGCTGCCGCCGCCTTGCGCGCGCATGATTGGAATCACGAGACGAGCGGGGCGCACTGCGCGCAAGTTGATGAGCTCAAAGGCCGCTTGCCAATCGCTGTCCGAAAAGTCAGCAAATTTGCCGCTGGGCGGACCGCCTGCATTTGACACGAGCGCGTCAATGCGTCCAAATGTTTTGTGCGTGGTCGAGATCAAATTCTCAATGTCACTCACTTTGGATGAATCAGACACGATGGGCAGCACAATGGCGCCAGTGTCTTTGCGGATACTGTCGGCGGTTGCATTGAGTTCATCGGCATTGCGCGCGCTGATTACGACTTTTGCGCCTTCTTCGGCAAATACGCGCGCTGTGGCTGCGCCGAGACCTTTGCTGGCTGCCATGACGATAGCGACTTTGTCTTTGAGCTGTAGATCCATTAAATAAAACTCCTAAGCTTAAATTTTTAAGATTGGCATTAACTTGCGTCCGTGCCTTTGAAATCATATAAATTGCCGTCCACGCGATACCGATTCCCCTCAGCGCTGACGAGCATATCGCCGTCACGATGTAGCGCCGACTTGGTGCGAGGGTCAGCAAATATGGCGTCGCCGCTGAGTGATTGGTTGTCTGCGTTTGTGCCGATGGGTTGGTTGAATGTGAACACGCTCGGTGAATACAGCGGCGAAATGCGCTGGAGCGCCGAATCTACTTTGACCATCGCGTTTAGCGGTAGTGTGCGTTTGATGACGCCTGCGCGCAGATGTGACACGGGCACTTGTTTGGTGGAATTGAACCCTGCCTGACGCAACTCGCGCTGAATCCAAGTCGGGTGAAAGTCAAAATTTAACTCGACAAACTCAACGGGTTCTTGTGTATTTGGATTCCATTTTTGCTTGCCAAGCGCGTAGCGGGCAATGGCTTTGAAGTTGCGCTTATTGGCATACTCCATCACAAATGCGCCATTTGGCGCGACGATGCGCCGAATCTGACGCATAACGGTGGGAGCGTCTTTCATGTGATGCAATACGCGCACCATTGTGGCGCTGCTCATTACGCCTTCGGCAAATGGCAACTCATAGGCATTGCCAACGACAAACTTGAAACGCGGATCATTGCCATAGCGTTCGCGCGCTTGTTCGAGCAACGAGCGCGAGTAATCAAAGAGGATGATTTCGTCGTAGCCGTTATACAAATCGGCAAGCCGCCCAAAGGCAGCCCCGATTTCAACGACGCGCTTGCCATTGGGCGGTAGCAGTTTTCGAATGGCGATGCGCTCAACGGCATCTTCGTAGGCGCGGTCGGCGTTGCGCCAAAAGCGAGATTGATAGTCCGACCCTTCGTAGTCACAAATCATGGACGCGCGTGGATTGTAGCAGTAAGAGGCTAATTGTTTTGCGTCGCGGGTGACGTGCTCTGCGCCGCGCGATTGCGCCAAATCTGGATGCCGGGCAGCAGCGTCGCCACAATCACAAATGCAACGCCCAACAATTGCAGTGGCTCCAGCACATCGCCATTCACAAAAAACGATAACGCCGAACCAAACAAAATCTCCATGACGGCGACCAACCCCGCGACCTTGCCCGGGATGTAATGCAGCGCCATATTAAACAGTCCGTAGCCTAACAATGTGGGCCCGACCGCAAGGAAAATTAGTATGAGCCACGCGTTTGTGCTTGGCACGGCAAACAGCTCTGCAGGTCTAAACAGCACCACCAATACAAAGATCGTAAATGCGCCAAATGCCATCATGTAGGCGAGACTTGCCCATGGGTTGACTTTTGTGACTGCGCGTTGATTAAATAGCACGTACACCGTTTGCATCAGTGCGCTGATTAGACCAATGGCAATGCCGATCCAACTCAACCGCACCAGACTCGGATCGTAGATGCGCACAACGAGCGCGCAACCAACCAGTGCAATAAACAACGCAATTACATGTAACGCTGTGATGTGTTCTTTGAGAAAGAGCCACGCCCCAATCGTGACCAGTGTCGGATACAAATAGATCAGCACGAGCGCGACGGCGGTGCCGTTGTATGCGATCGAATACACCCAAATGATGTGATACAGCCCGATGGATAGCACGCCCGTAAATATCAACCCGCGCCACGACGGTCGCGGCACGCGTAGCCATGCGGGACGCAACAAAGCGATAAAACCTAGCGCAGCCAACGCCACAAATACATCACGCCACAGCGCTACAGTAAATCGTGGCATGTGCAAGGTGTCGAGTAGATATTGGATGCCGGGCGCAGTGCCCGACCAAAAAAACGAAGCGAGTAGGGCGAGTGCGTAACCTTTGAATGCGTTTTTATTCATTTGCTGAGTAGGTCTATCGCGGCAGTAATTGCCGGGTCATTTTCAGTTGTAAATTCGTAAAACATTTTGTTGATGCTGATATCGGGTTTTAGCCCGACGCCTTCCCAGCTTGTGCCATTTGGCAAGCGAAAGGCTTGCTCAGCGAGCCACAACTGCGACCCATCATCAAACTCATGCGGACGCAATATCTCGATGTTGCCCATTGAATTTTGCCCCACTAATTTTGCGCCGCGTTTGTATTGCAACACACCGGTAAAAACCTCTGCAAACGAAGCCGTGTTGCCGCTGGTGAGGATCACGAGTGGCACACTTTGAGAATTGCCGATACGTTCGGCGCGCACTGTGACGGTCTCCGAGATGCCTGTGCGATTGACAAATGCCCCCACATTGCCCGACGTAAAAAAGCCAAGATTGGATGACAAGATATCAAACTCGCCGCCACCGTTGTTGCGCATGTCAATTACAAGACCGTCGAGTTTGTTGTTGTTGTTTTGCATCAATGTCGTGAGTGCTGTTCGCGTTTTGCGGCTGAGCTGTTGCTCATAAAAAGTAGGCAACAACAAGTAGCCAATCTTTTTGCCGCCTGCGCTTGGCAACATGCGTGATTCGACTATTGCGCTGTTGGCGACTTTTTCTCGCCGCATGATGATGTTTGTTGGTGCGGCATTGGGCGATTGCACTGTGATGGTTACGGCGCTGCCGTCGGCGCCGCGCATGACGCGCGTGTTTGGTTCGCCGTTGGCGTCAACCAGCAAGACGCCATTTGCCGCTAGCAGGATGTCGTGCGCGCGAATGCCTGCTTTGTCTGCGGGGCTATTTGGCACAACTTGCGAAACGTAAATAACTTTGTGCGCTTCGTCAAACTCTGTAAACACGCCGATGCCGACGTAGCTATTGGTGCCGGCAAATTGTTCTTCTTCGATTTTGCGATCGGCGGGCGATAAAAATGACGAGTGCTCATCATTGAGCGAATCAATCGTGTCTCGTATCAAATCGTAAAAATCATCATCTGTCATGCCGCTTTGAATTTGTGCCGCGACGAGTGATTTGACCTCATTCCAGTTTCGTCCGTTAAAGTCGGCGTAAACATATTTGTCATTAACTGTTTTCCACAGCGCGTCAAACACTTTTTGTTGACGGGCAGTTGTCGCGCTAGTGACTTTGCTTTGTGGAATGGGTGTCGCGGTTGGTGTACGTGTCGGCTGCGACGTGACAGTCGGCGAGATTGTGATTGCTGTTGTCGCGGGCGCAGCGGTTGCTTGTGGATCACTGAGAGTCGTGGATGGCGCGAGAGTTTGAGTTGGCGCGCTGGCGATAGATTTATTTGCAGTTAGCTTGATTCGCGCGAGTGCCATTGCGCCTGCGCCGACCACAGCGCTACCTGCGAGACACGCGACCAATGACGCCACAGCGATCATCAGCCATACGCTGCGACTGTGTTTTTGTGTATTCACTCAGCCTCGATGTAACGCATCGCATCGCGCAGATGCCGGATGCATTTGTCGTGCATGCCGACAAATGATGAACGCGCATCAATCAGTAACGCATCCATGCCGGCACGTTTTGCCCCGACCACATCTGCATAATAGTTGTCACCGACATATAACACTCGACTTGGCTCAGGATTGCCTGCCATCTCAAGCGCCTTCGCAAAAATCACTGGATCAGGCTTATAGCTTTTGGCTTGCCCGCCACTCAGCGTAAAGTCAAAAAATTGCCGCAGATGTAATTTCGTTGCATAGGTATCCAGCTCGCCATCGCGATTAGACACGAGCCCAAGGGTGTAACCTTTTTGTTTGAGCTGATCGAGCAGCGTAAATGCATCGGCGACGATCATGTCAATCGGGTCATAGTGTTTATCAAACAAATCTTGAATCGCATTTGCATGTTGGATTGCACCTTCGTCGTGCATATTGACGCCGACCGACTCAAGCAGCACCATGTTGTAATGCGCCCAAAATCCACGTTGGTCAAATCGCGCCAAGTCCGAATCCACGCGCGCGCCACTCGCCCAGTACAGATGCGCGGTGCGTTCAATTTGCCGCGCTTGC
>CAZVQE010000174.1:0-5860 GCA_964628875.1 uncultured Anaerolineae bacterium | reverse complement strand
CGAGGCGACTACTAAATCAATGGTCAGTGAGGCAATCTCTCGCGCGACTCTGTCGTTGTTTGATGAGGTGGTTTCGCTCGATACGACTATCCCCGAAGAAGCCTACATCTATGCACTCAATATCGCAGAGCCGAGCGCATTGGCTGATTTTATTGCGCAGTCACTCAATCTCTCACTCCTTGAGCAGCAAGAGGTTTTGGAATTGGCGGACTCACATGCGCGGTTGCAACGACTGAGCAAGATTTTGGCGAAACGTCGTGAAATGTTGGAGATCGAGGATCGCATCCATGAGCAAGTGCAAAGCGAAATGGATAAAGGTCAGCGCGAAATCTTTTTGCGAGAGCAGCTACGCGCGATCCAAACTGAACTTGGCGAAGCTGAAAGTGACGCGCGCTCAGTATCATCGCTCAAAGAACGATTACACAAAAAAGCGATGCCAGAGGGTGTGCGCACACGCGCCGAACAAGAGATCACGCGCCTCGCGGCGATGAATAGCATGATCCCTGAGGTTGGCATGACGCGCAACTACATTGAGTGGCTCCTTGATTTGCCGTGGAGCGAGCTGACCGATGACAACCTCGATATCAAGCACGCCGCGCGATTGCTCAATGAGCGACATTTCGGTTTGCCAAAAGTCAAAGAGCGCGTGCTCGAATACATGTCGGTGCGCAAACTCGCTGGCGAAAAAATGCGCAGCCCGATCTTGTGTTTTTTGGGACCGCCCGGCACAGGCAAGACCTCGCTTGCGCGCAGTATCGCTGATTCATTGGGTCGTAAATTTGTGCGCATGTCACTTGGTGGCGTGCGCGATGAGGCTGAGATTCGCGGACATCGCCGCACCTATATCGGCGCGTTACCGGGTCGCATCATCCAGACGATGAAACGCGCCAGCACTGTGAACCCATTATTTGTGCTGGATGAAATTGACAAAATCGGCGATGACTTTCGTGGTGACCCAGCGGCGGCGTTGCTAGAAGTGCTTGACCCTGAGCAAAATTTTGCTTTCGAAGATCACTATCTGGATGTGCCATACGATCTCTCAAAAGTCATGTGGGTGACAACGGCAAATTCTCTATACAGCTTGCCCGATGCGCTCATTGATCGCATGGAGATCATCGAATTTCCGGGATACATCGAAGAGGAAAAGCTCAAGATTGCGCAACAGTTTTTGCTGCCGCGTCAAATTGTTGAGAATGGGTTGGCGAATAAGTCCTTGGACATCACCGAAGACGCATTACGCAGTGTCATCCGTGAATACACCTTCGAGGCAGGCGTGCGTAACCTTGACCGTGAGTTGGCGACAATCTGTCGCAAGGTCGCTCATAAGCGCGCAGAGAATCGCCCGCTGATAAAACACATTCAAACGCCGATGTTGTCAAAATTTTTGGGCCCGCCCAAATTTGATTTTGGCAAGATGGATGACAAAGATCAGGTTGGCGTTGCCACTGGTGTGGCATGGACAGAGGTTGGCGGCGACCTGATGCCGATTGAGGTTACGCTTGTCGCTGGCAAAGGTAGCCTGATGATGACAGGTTCACTTGGCGAGGTCATGCAGGAGTCGGCACAAACCGCAATGAGCTACGCACGTACGATGGCGGATCAGCTTGGCATCAAGCCGCGCCAATTTGAAAAAAGCGATATCCACATCCATGCGCCTGAGGGCGCTGTGCCAAAAGAGGGTCCATCGGCAGGCATCACGATTGCGGTGGCGCTTATCTCTGCGCTGACTAAAGCTGAGGTGCGACGCGATGTGGCGATGACGGGTGAAATTACGCTGCGTGGGCGCGTGCTGCCGATCGGTGGGTTGCGCGACAAGTTGTTGGCAGCATATCGCGCGGGTATTCGCACATTTATCCTGCCAAAGAAAAACGAAAAGGATTTGATCGAAGTGCCGAAGCGTGTGCTAAAAGACATGACGCTCATCAAGGCTGAAACGATGCTCGATGTGCTATCGGTGGCGCTAAAGATACCTGCGCAAAACCCTGTGGCGCGTAAGCCCTCGTCAAAGGTTGCAAAACCGCGCAGGGCGAAAATCAATTCCAGAAAATAACGGCAGGGAGCAATAGTGACATTTGATGATTTACGCGCATTTGCGCTGGATTTTGCGGATGTAAAAGAAAGTGCATCTTATGGCACTCCCGCGTTAAAGCTAAAAGATAAATTGCTTGTTCGATTGCGCGAGGACGGACGTTCAATTGCAATGCTTGCATCGGATACGGATATCCAAGCTTTGCCTCAAGTTGATGCCGAGATATTTTCTGTGCCTCAACACTATGTGGGTTATGGCATGCTTGTAGTTGATCTCCAAAAAGTGCGAACCGATGAACTAAAAGCATTATTTGTTGAGGCGATAAGACAGGCGGGGATCAGACAAAGAAAGAAAAGTAATATGCGCAAAACGCGATGATTGGAATAAATGAACTGATATGCATAGTAAATTGCACCTTATCTCCGATGGCGTGTTGATGGCTGACGGCGGTGGCGCGTTTGGGTTGGTCGGCAAGCCTAAATGGGAAAAAGTCTTGCCGCCCGATGAGCAAAACCGCATACCGCAGGCATTGTGGTGCCCGTTGCTTGAGATTGACGGCAAGCGCATATTGATTGACTGCGGCATTGGTGATAAGTTTGATGCGTATTTTGATATGCGGCAACCTCGTCACACACAGATCGAGCAACTTGTCGCGCTCGGCGTGACGCCCGACGACATTGATTATGTGATCTTGACGCATCTGCATGGTGATCATTGTGGATGGGCAACACAGCGTGTAAATGGCAAACTCGTGCCGACTTTTCGCAA
Source organism: uncultured Anaerolineae bacterium (assembly GCA_964628875.1). Lineage (GTDB taxonomy): Bacteria > Chloroflexota > Anaerolineae > J036 > Brachytrichaceae > AQU-03. The sequence continues at coordinate 3,063 of CAZVQE010000174.1, read as the reverse complement.
CGCGCAATATTTTGTACAAGCCAATGAATACGCAGATGCGATTCACCCAAACGAGCGCACGCGCAACACCTACTTTGCGGACAACTTTGTGCCGTTGATGGAGCAGGGTAAACTGACACTGCTCAATGGCGACACGCAGATCACGTCATCGGTGCGCACCGTAGTGACGCCGGGTCACACGATGTGGCATCAGTCAGTCATTATCGAATTTCCCGACGCGCCGCCGATTTTTTTTGTGGGTGATTTAGCATGTTATATGATTAATTTTGCACGTTTGCCTTGGGTCACTGCGTACGATATTTTTCCAATGACAACCATAGATACAAAACGTAAATGGCAATCTTGGGCGTTTGAGCATGCGGCGACGTTGATCTGTGCGCATGAGGCAGTTACGCCGGTTGGTAAATTTGTTTCCAGTGGCAAAGGATTATTTAACGTCGAGGCGTTGACGACAGACAAGGTGAAAATCTACGCATGAATCGAGTTTTATCTCGTGTGATTTTGGCGGCAGGTCTTTTGCTCTCTGCCTGCGCGCGCATGCCAGCCACGCCGCGCGTGCTGACGCTGTGGCATGCGCTCAGTGGCAATCAGATGCGCGCGCTCAATCAAATGATTGATCGCTATAACCGTGAAAATCTTGATGGCGTGACTTTGGTGGCTGAGGCACGCGAGACAGCATCCATGCATCAAACTATTTTGCAAAATGCAAAAAATGGCGCGCTGCCAATCTTGATGATTGCCAACGCCGGGCAGCTTGCTGTATATCAAAATCTTGAAGTTGTTGCGCCGCTTGATGAGTGGGTCTATAGCAATGACTCAACAGTTGGATTTGATGCGCAGGAGCGTGCGAGTTTGTATCCGATTGTTTTTCGCGCTGGCAAATCCGCCGACGGCAAACTCATGGCTATGCCGCTCGGTGGTGAAGCGCATGTGTTAATTGTGAACCGCGATGTGTTGCGTGCGGCAGGCGTAAACCCCGATAGTGCATTTTTGGATTGGGATCGCCTGTCTCAGATGTGCGCGCGCGTCTCAGATATCACTCGCGGATCATATTGTTTTGGCATCGAAAGCAGTAGCGCATTTTTTGAAGATTGGATTTTTGCGCACGGTGGGCGCCTAATCTCGGATGATGCCAAGCAGACGACAATCAATACGCCAAGCGCTATTGCCGCGATGACCCGCTTGGCTGAGTTTTTTCAGTCAAATCGCGCCTATCGCTACGTGGATGCGCGACAAAAATTGGATGATCTTGTGAGTCGGCGCGCCGCCTTTATCTTTGTCTCGACCAATGAAGCAGCGATGTTAGCCGATGCGATTAAGAAGCGTGGCGAACGCATAGAGTTAGGCGTGGCGACGTTGCCATTTACCATCAGCGCGGATGGGCGACAGCCGGGCACCTCATACAATGCAAACTATTTGATGATGCTCAGAGGCGGTAATACGCCAGCCGCGCAACTAATCGCGTGGAAATTTATCAAGTGGATGGCAGCGACGAATCAGCAAGTCGAATGGTCGAGTCTCACAAATGAACCTGTGCTGCGCGCCGATTTTGCTGTGCAAAGTGTAAAACCGGATGCCTGGAACTTGTCTATGCAAAAAGCAGCGTTGACAAACGCGCAGAGCAACGCACTTGCACCCGGCGTAGCCTGCATTCGCGATTCGGCCGCTATAGGGCTGAGCCAAATTCTCGAGGGCAAAAGCATAACCGAGACACTGCGAATGGTGGATGTAACGGCGCGCCAAGAGTTATTGACGGATTGCTCACTGCGATGAATTTTGAGCGCTATTCACCCGTGCCTTCATACAACATTAACGCTGTTGTAAAGCTAACAGGTGTGCGCGCCTCGACCTTGCGCGCGTGGGAGCGACGCTACGCTATCTTTAAGCCATCGCGAAGTCAAAACAACTATCGTTTGTATTCGGATCGTGATGTGGCGATGTTGCAGTGGCTCGACCAACAAGTGCAATCAGGCATGTCTATCAGCAGCGCGGTTCATTTGCTAGCGCAATTGTTGCAACCACTATTGGACATCGAACAACAAAACGCAACTGAATCAATCGGCGCTAACGTCATTGTTTTGCGCGATCAGCTTGCCGAAGCGTTAATACAGCTTGATGAGTCTCGTTCCAATGCGCTCTTAGCGCAAGCGATGGCATTGTTTTCGCTCGAAGATGTCAGCCTCAATATCGTTGCGCCAACGCTCAGGAAGATTGGCGACGACTGGCATCGTGGAGCAGTCAATATTGCTACAGAGCATTTTGCAAGCGCGTTTTTGTTGGGCAAATTGCAAAGCATCATGAACGCGCACGAGATCAATTCAAAAGATTTAATCTTTGTGTGTTGTGCGCCCGGGGAACGGCACGAGATTGGCGCGTTAATGTTTGCGATGTTGCTGCGAAAACATAGTTTTAATGCGCGCTATCTCAGCGCAGACTTGCCGTTTCATGATCTACTTGATACCATTCACGCATTTCAACCGCGTGCAGTGGCAATCTCAGCGCTCCAGGCAAACTGCGCGCAACAATTGGCTGACTTTCCCGAACAAGTCAATCATGTTGCAGTAGAGACGCAGCTTGTTTTTGGCGGACGTGGTTTTGCTGAGATGCGATTTGCGTATGCACAAAATGTGGCTTATGTTGGCGAGGACATGCTGCAAGCCATTCAATGCATTCATGAAATTATGGATTCAACCACGCCGGCATTGTGGCGTTCGTTGCCAGATGCTGGGCGCGAGTGATCGTCAGAGGCGTGGTCGTGTTGGCTGCTAGGTCAAATATCCACACTTCTGGGTCGCCCACTTTGACAACCGAGTTTTTGACCGCAAGCATTTGTGCTTGTTTTGATAGCGTTAGTCCGCCTAGGCGCATATTTGGCTCATCCAAAATGACGCGCTCTTGCTGAGCGGCGATGTCATACACATAGAGTTGGGTCGCGGCAAATGGTGTGCCAACCGGCGAAGATTTGCTGTAGATCAGCGCTTGCGTGCTCTCGACTTTTGCGTAGCTGAGCTGTGAGTAACGCGCCAAGTTTGGCTCGCTCAACCTTATGATCGTTTCTGTTTT
>CAZVQE010000173.1:2410-5866 GCA_964628875.1 uncultured Anaerolineae bacterium | reverse complement strand
CCATGATTATTTTGACCAAGGCTGCCTGTTGTATAGCTGATCGTTGGAACCCCGCCAATCAATGCGGCATCACTGTCGCGCGTATCGCTGATCGCATTGTTGCTACTCGGGCTAGTGCCATCCACGCTTTGCGCATTTGGCACAGTCAATGCGTAGCCTGCTGGCGAGGCAAATTGGATTGTGTAGGCTTTGTTGGGCTGCAGGGTTGTGCTGTAGTTGCCCGTTGTAGCCTCGCGTGTAAAGTAATATGTGCCGTTGATGTCGGTCGTCACAGTTTGCAATACGCCGCCAGCATCCAACAATTGCACCTGCACTCCAGCAATAGGTGGCTCGCCGGGGTCTTGCACGCCGTTTTGATTGAGGTCGTACCATACTCGGTTGCCAATCTCAATCGGAGCTGGGTCACACAACAACTCCAGATCACCCAACGCATTGCTCTTGGCAATGGCGCTAGGTGTGTCATAGTAGATATGTCCCGCTGCGACGATGGCGCCAGTATTGTTATTTAGCGCCATAATGCCATGCTGACTTTGGTGCGTCTGAATGTCAATGCCATCCGCGTAGATGACCGCCGCGCCCGGCAACTGCGCCAAACCGCCGACGGAGGGCTTGCCCTCATAGCCAACGTTACCCCAATAATAGGAACTGCCGCCAGGGCCTTTATTCGACACACCGCTAAGCGTACGATTGGGCGTTATCCATGTGTCGTTTGCGGGCGGCGTTGTGCTTTTCGAGCCGCACACACCAGCGCTTTCTAATGTCCATGTCGAAGGCGCATACGCGATATCGGCACAAGCGCGCAAAACATCTCCGCCCGTCACCCAAAATGCGCCGGTACGCGCATCACCCAAACGCGAGCGAACACCCAACACCCTGTCGCCGCGGTCAAACTCAATGTCGGTCAACCACGGTTGACTCTTAGCAACTTGATTGAAGCCAAAAATATTGCCAAACGATGAGGAGACTGTCGTTACATTTGGGTAGCTATTCCATGGAATAAATGCTTGATTGTTCGTCTGATAAACACTAAAGCCGGATAAACCATATGCATTATTGGAAGCAGATGGGCGAGAGTAGTTAAATGGCACAGTCAGCTCAAGCGTAAATGTGCCGCCCGAATACTCATAGACATACCCGCTCAGAGGTTGTCCGCCGATGCCATCGCAGGTAATGCCGACATACAGCTTTGCGCCGTTGCGCCCCAGCGCAAAAGGATGGGCATTGGCTGCGGCACACCCCGCCGGAACCGGCAACGCCGTGCTTGTCTGCGCGCCTGCCGTGACCGGGTCACCGACCAACGAGATGCTGACTAAGCTCTTTTCAAATAGATTGACTACATACAACGTTTGGTCGTCCTTAGACACCTCGATGTCACCCAGCCCTACATAGCCGGTGCCGTCGCCATTGCCAGTAAACGTGCCAGCATTGGCAACAGTAGCAAACAGCGTTGTCACGCCACTGACTGTCTTGTAGATGCCGCCCGTTCCGCCAGCGCCCAACCCATTACCCGCAGGCACAGCGCGGGCAAATGCCGCAGAAAACACCGTGCGTGTCGTGCGCTGGTAAGCCACGCCCCACGTGTTGCCGGTTTGCGCCTGTGTTGCAACAGACTGAAGTGTGCCCATAGACGGGACGGATCCAAATTGATTGGATCCTATCGCACTATTCGGCACAAACGGCGCAGCGCTCTGGTTCACGCTGGCATAGTCATATGTATACAACGCTGGGTTGCCCGTGCCGGTCCCTGCTGTTTGGCGCGTCGTTGCTAATTTTGGGTTGTTTTGGCAATAGTCACACGGATTTAACACACCCATATTCGCGCCGCCGCTGACCGGCAAACTATTGATAAATTGCGTGCTGGTGCCATTTTGTGTGCCGCTATAAACACGACTTGGTTCATAACCCGGTGGCAAGTTGGTAAACTCTAAGCGCCAAGGACCTGACGCGCTCGGCGTTAGCGCATACTGCCCGTTGGCATTGGTGGTCGCTGTGCCAACCACAGCCCCATTACGATCATAGGCGGTCACCGTGACACCCGCCATACCAGTGTCAGTGACGACGCCATTTTGGGTCAAGTTACCATCGCTGTTATAGTCATTAAACACCGTGCCGTTGATTTGCCCCGGCGCAACTGGTGCGACCACGATAGGTTCGGTCAGTGTGACCACGCTTTGTGCGCCGCTGACTATAGGCGCGCCCGTCTGCGAGGTCGTGGCAGTCGAAGTGATCCGCCAGCCAGTGTCCGGCGCCGTTTCGGTCACCGTGTAGACGCCGCCAACCAGATTGTTTAGCACAACCGATTGCCCATCTGTCAGCGAAAAATTGGACACATAGCCATTCGGTCCAACAACTGTCACAGGAAATGTTTGCGACGGGTTAGGCGTGTTGCCGTTCCAATTGACTTGTTTGGTGACCGTGAGTATGTCGCTGCCAGTAAATGAAGCAGCTTGTTTGGCTGACACAGCCACTGATGTGTCAGCTTGCGCGCTTTGCGCATCAGGCAAATTTGCCACAAGAGGCGCGATGGGTGTGTCTTGCAATACAGTTTGCGCAATGGGTGTCGCTACGCCTAGATTAAGCGCGCTCACACCGATCACGCTGATGATCTGCGCAATGGCTAATGCTAAACGCATGACCCATTGAACAATGATAACACTTGATGTAGTTTTAGTAATCATAGTATCCATTTTTTATGCAAGAATTTTTTTAAAATTGCGTAATTGCAATTTTATTCACGACGCAATGCTGCTACTGTGTTTGCCAAAGGCAAGCCAACAATTTTATATCAACAATTATATGCTTAGAATTTGATAAATTCTAGGGAGTTTGTCTCAAATTTTGGCAAATTTGTCTCACGCTAGAGCAATTGCGACACAATGCGCGTAAAATATCGTCCGGTGACGGGCAAATAACTACTGCAGCCGCCACGTGCCTACAACATTGTCATAGCGGTAGGTAAAAATCTTTTCGCGGCGTTCGCTGGCGACTTCCAGCGTAAAGTCAAATGGATAGCCGCGCACTTCGAGCTTGCCGGCGCGATCAAAAATCAAGCGCCGCGCTTTGTAAGATGCGTCCGGCAGACTCAGCTCGAGGCGTGCGTCGCCCACAAAGTCGCCGCTGGCATCTAGCCCTATAGAGAATACTTCAGCGGTGCGCGCTGATCCATAGTAAAAACGCTTGCCATCTTTGCCGATATAGATGCCAATGCCAAATGCGTCCACATTGTCATAGCGCGAGACAACTGAATGCGTTGCCAGATTAATTTGATACAAAACGCCGATCTCTTTTGCGCGTGTTGAGCCAGCGACAGATGACACATATAGGCTGTGTGTGTCGCAATCATAAGCCAGTCCAAGCACGCCAAAAGGGTTTTCATCGGGCGACTGCGATTCAATCGGCAAAGATAGATACAACTCCATCACACCGCTGACGCTGTCAATGCGATAAATCTTGTTT
>CAZVQE010000173.1:0-2400 GCA_964628875.1 uncultured Anaerolineae bacterium | reverse complement strand
GTGGGTTGATATCAAGGTCAAATGTCGGCGCCGGAAAAGTAAAAACATTGCCGCTTCGATCAAAGATCAAATGCCCTAGATACCCTGCCGCTGCCCATGATGGATGTTGATACCGACGCTGCGGCTGCCCATTGCCGCCCGACTCTAGCATAACCGCGCCGATCGTGCCGCGCTCGATTGTGCTAAGCGCAGCGAATTGTCCAAATCCTAACTTTTCACGAAAGGCGGGAAAAGCTCGGCAATAATCTACGGCCCCGCCAGCGCTCGACGGGCGCGCCGCTGTGCTTTGCATTGAGCCTGCCGTAGGCGCGGCGTTTTTTTGCGCGGGGGAGCTTAGCTGCGCTAGGCTTATCGCCGCAAACAGAGTCAATGCCGCGACCACAACGATGCTGAGCGACAACCAAATATTCATGCGCGACGCTTTGGCTGACGGCGTCAGCGCGGTTTTAGGCGCAGGAGGCTGGGCTGTTTTTTTCATAGGCGACCTTAGGGGGTTGGCACAAGCATCGGGCCCGATTCACACGGAAATGTGCGCGGCTCGTAGACGCCGTTTATCAACACCGTATCTGCCCAGCAGTATTCACTACCCTTGCGATCATCATTTGCGATCTGCGGCACATACCATACGACGATTTGCTTGCGCGCGATGGTCTCAGGCGCAGGCTCGATAAATTGCTCAGGACCCTGGCGATAATCTGTGTTGCAACAATTGCCGAGACTTATCAGGTTGGCGTCGCCTTCCTCTGGCTTGCGCAATGTCGCATACACAAACGGGTTATCAGGATGTTGCCCGCGCTGCGGCTGAATAAAAAAACCACTGCCGCTTGCATCGGTCAAGCGATATTGATACCCCTGCGATGAAAGCGCGTCAAATGGCGCGCTCCATTGCTCGCGCGTCCAAGCGCTCCAGTCGGTGCCGCTCCATTTTGCAAAATCAGCGCTCGCGGGCGCAAACGCCATGCGCAAGATGGGGCGATAGGTGCCAGTGTTGCCGCATCCGCGCCCCAGATTGATCATCGCCGGACGCAGCCGCCCATCAACGTAAAACTCATAGCGGTTGCGGTAATAATAGTTGCACGGTAACGGCCATAGCTCGCTCCGAAAATTTTGCTCAATAGCAAAGCCAACTATTTGTCCATTTGCCACAATGTCCACAATAGTAGAACCGTTAAATGCGACAACAACAGCTTGGCTAAATGTCGGGCATCCGACTGCGTCGCTGTAGCCAAATTTATCTTGAGCCGAGTAGCTTACATGCCAATCCACCACTTTGATGCTGTCAAATATTGGCGCATCCTTAAAGCGCACATTGGTAATTTCCAGTCCATCTGAGCTGGTGATCGCGTAGTCAAATTTCCAATCTCCGCGCGAAATTTTATTGATAGTCTCGCAATAACGCTGGCTCACTACATCATTTTGCAGGCGTTTTTCGCTGACCGAAGGTGGATTAACACTGCCTGTTTGCGACCAGCGCGCTCCAACTAGCGCGCCTTCGGTCAAATCAACAATAGCCCATAATGCGCGCCCGCCAACCACAAAAGTCGGCGCAACGCACAAGTGTTTTGAGCGCTCACAGCGTGACTGCGTCAGACCCGTTTTTGTGCTAGCCATAACGGCGGCGGTTTCATCGGGCTTTATTCCAAGCGCCTCAATTACTTCGGGCGAGTTAATGGCTATTTGCGTGGCTACTCGCCCTAGCTCCGGAGGTATATTCGGTTGCATATCCACCAATTTTGCGAATGTCAGCACGCTATTTATATTCACGTTTACAATGGCAATAATCGCCATGTTATAGGCATAGCTATACATCTCGACGCGATAGCACTTTGCGTCTCGACACGCGGAGGTTGCGCTGACAATCTCACTGGCACGCACGGCATACACGCCAAACACCTCGGTGCGCAGGGGAGATCCATCTTTGGCGCGCAGTTCGTTTTGAACACGCGGGTCGCGCGCGGCAATTTGCTGCGCGGCTAATTGTTCGCTCGACATCTCATCAGCTAACATCAGCAGCGGAATAGGCTGGCTGAGCGCTTGCTGCATACGACTACGATAAGACTTTAAGAGGGGGGGTGGCTCTGCAAGAGGCTGGCGCGCCAGCACGCCAACGTCAACAGTCGGGCGAGGAGTATTGGATGGACGGGGGGGCGCCTGCGGCTTGAGTGTAGAGGTTACAGTTGCGGTTGCGCACGCCACAAGCAAAATTAGCGCGCCCAATGTTGCAGCGATGTCACGCGCCAATACAAATCGCCTCATCTAATTATTTTATCGCGCTTTGACGATCCATTTTTACTTGAGAGTGTTAAATATCCAAATGATGCAAGTCGTTACCACTTTCGCAGGAATCCAGTATTACGCCTGGATTGCGCACTGAATGCCCGCCTACGGACACATGTATGC
>CAZVQE010000172.1:3298-5869 GCA_964628875.1 uncultured Anaerolineae bacterium | reverse complement strand
CGCAGGATCGCATGCGTGTGTTCGCCTAACAGTGGTGGATGACGCGTGACCTGCGGGGGCGTTGCTGACAGCTTTGCCACAGGTCCCAGCAATTTGATATCGCCGAGCGTCGGATGTGTGACAGTCTGCACCATCTCACGTGACTGCACTTGTGGATCGCGCAAGACCGTCGGAATATCGTTGATACGCGTCACAGGCACTTCGGCGTTTTGCAGGCGCATGATCCATTCATCGGTGCTGTATGCGCTAAATGTCGTCTGCATCTGTGTGATGAGTTCTTTGCGATGTTGCACACGTCCTGCATTCTTTTGATAGCGCGCATCTTGCCATAGATCATCGCGTTGCATGGCGACACATGTGCGCCTAAATTGCTCATCCGTGCCGACCGCCAGCGCAAAATATCCGTCACTCGTGGCAAAGGCTTGATACGGCACAAGATTGGCGTGTGCGTTGCCATAGCGTTGCGGCGCTTCGCCTGTCGCAAAATAATTGTGCGCCACGTTGATTAGCCACGCGAGCTGTGTGTCAAGTAAGGCGATGTCAATGTGTTGACCAGCGCCAGACTGATCACGATGATGCAGCGCCGCGAGGATGGCATTTGCCGCAAATAAGCCCGTGGTCACATCAACGATAGCTACGCCGACTTTATGCGGCATGCCTTCTTCGGGGCCAGTGATGCTCATGATGCCGCCTTCCGCCTGAATCGCAAAGTCATATCCCGGGCGATCTCGATACGGTCCAGTTTGCCCGTAGCCGGTGATTGAGCAATACACAAGACGCGGAAACTCGGCGTGCAGCGATTCAAAATCCAAGCCAATCGCCTTGAGCGTGTCCGGCAAAAAATTTTCGATCAGCACGTCCGCGTCAGCGAGCAGTTGCTTGATGATGCGCTTGCCTTCGGCGCTCTTAAAGTTGAGCGTCATGCTGCGCTTGTTGCGATTTGCGCTCAAGTAGTACGCGCTCTGATCGCCGACCCACGGTGGACCCCATCCGCGCGTGCCGTCGCCGACTTTTGGCTGTTCGATTTTGATGACATCCGCGCCATAGTCCGCCAACAGTTGCGTGCAATACGGACCAGCCAATACACGCGATAGATCAACAATTTTGATATTTGAAAGTGCGCCCATGTGATTAAGGTTCAATTTTTACACCGATCTGCTTAAAGGCATCGCGTGCAATGTTGAACTGCTGAATCTCGTCCGTGCCGCCGAGCAGCCGCAACGCGCGCACGTCACGATAGATGCGCGCAATCGGCGACGACTCGATGTAGCCCGCCGCGCCATGCACCTGCAACATTTTGTCGGCGGTGTCACGCGCTACTCGCGCGCCAAAATACTTGATCATGCTGGCAGACGCCGAATAATCTTGCTGAGTGTCCGACAGCCACGCCGTGTAATGCACCAATCGGCGCAACGCCTCGATCTCAAGCGTGCACTCGGCGACATAGGTTTGTATCTTTTGCTTGTGTGCCAATTTAGTGCCAAAGCCATCGCGTCCTGCGGCATAATTCATACCAAGTTGCAACGCGTGTTCTGACGCGCCCAATGCGGCGGATGCAAGCGCAATTCTCACCCGATCAAACGCACGCATGGCGATGCGCCAGCCGCTGCCGTTGTCGCCGAGCTGTTGGGTGAATGGGATCCGCACATCAGTAAATCTCACCGTGCGGATATCCGCGCCGCGCAGTCCGAGTGTATCCTCGCGCGAGACCAATTCGACGCCATGCGCATGACGATCCACGATATAGGCATTAATGCGCTGATGTTCTTCGCTGCCAGCGATCTTGGCAAACACGATAAATACATCCGCCAAGCCGCCGTTGGTGACCCACGACTTGATCCCATTTAGCACAAATTCATCACCTTCGCGGCGCGCCTCTGTCAGCATCGAGGCAGCGTCTGAGCCGGCGTTTGGCTCAGTAAATGCAAAAGACGCCACTACCTCGCGCGTCAGGCGCGGCAAGTATTTTTGCTTTTGCTCTTCGTTGCCGCCAAACAAAATGCAACCTGTAGCGAGTGAGGTATGAATCGCAAACGGGACGGCCAGCGACATGCTGTGTTTGGCGATTTGCTCGACGAGCAACGAATACGTCAGCGTATCAAAACCCGAGCCACCATAGTTTTGTGGCACAGTCGAAGCGAGATAGCCGCGTTGCGAGGCTTTGCGGATAAAGCGCAATGGCACGCGCCCCGTGCTGTCAATCTGATCTGCGATGGGCGCGATCTCGCGTTCGACAAATTCACGAAACTCTTTCGCCTTTTGTTGTTGTGTGGGTGTGAGTGAAAAATCCATACAAAAATCCTGCGAGCGCATCCGCGCCAGAGGTGTGACCGATCTTGAGAATGGCATCCGTCGCACGCAAAAGATTGCGCATATCGCGCGGCGTTGACGTGAGCGCATCTATAAACGAATGCCACACCATCATACATTCACCGCGAGCCGCGGCGCGCACAAACGCGGCAGACAGTATGGTTGTCTTTGGCGCAATGGCATCCGCAGCGCGCAAAAGCAATGCGTGACCGCGGTGTGTGATGTGCGCCCACAAAAACACGCCGCATACAAAATCATCGC
>CAZVQE010000172.1:0-3198 GCA_964628875.1 uncultured Anaerolineae bacterium | reverse complement strand
ACGCGGTTGCCATGTTTGTGTGTGCGCGCTGATCTCAATGTCTTGCGGATCAGCAACATCGCGCAATAAATCTACGACGACGCAAAACGGACAAAGCAGCGCTTTTGAGTCAACAACCGACAACACATCATTGCTTTCGTTGATAAAGTTGATGACGTGCGAGTGTGTGCTGAGCGCGCGCCATGCCGCAGATTGCGTGATGAGCGTTTGCGCATGCGGTGTGATGAATCGCGCTGTGACGCTCACGATGAGTTGCCTTCGATGATGTCATTGTCAGGCGCGGCGAACTGTCGCTGAATAAACGCACGTAATGATGTTGGCTCGCGCCAGAGCAGGGCGGTCAATACATTTGGATTGCCGCACATGCCAAACCGTTCATAGTATTCAAACATTTTGAGCAACGTCTCGATGGCATAGTCGGACATACCGCGCGTGCGAGCGAGTTGCGCCCATTCCTCGCGTGGTTGTGATTCCATATGCACAGAGCGACCCAGCACATCTGCAAAGGTCGCTGCGACCTCACTCTGTCGCAAACCGTGCGTGCCGGCTAACTCATAAATGGCGTTGTCGTGTCCTGCCTCGCACAGCACTTTGGCGGCGATGAGCGCGACATCATCCAGATCAACGAGGCTGATGCGCGTGTCCGCCGCATACGGCAATCGCAAGACACCTTCTTGTTGAATGGCGCTCCAATTTGCCAAAAGGTTTTGATAGTAGGCGGTTGGCTGTAGCACGGTAAATCGCACTCCAGAAGTCATTAACATCTTTTCGACGCGCAGCTTATTCCAGTGATGTGGCATCTCTTGCGCTTGCGGATGCAGCACCGAGTGATACACGATGCGCTCGACGCGCGCGTCCTGCGCCGCGCGGATGACGTTGCCGCCGATGGTGACCTCGTCGAGGTGCATGTTGGGGCAGATGTGGTAAATCGCGTCGCAGCCCGCCGCGGCGTTGAGCATGGTCGGCAGGTCGCGCATGTCACCTACGATTACCTCTGTTGCGCCGCCCTCGCGCAAGCTCGGCACGAGCGCTGTATTGCGCGTCATCACACGCACGCTCTGAGCGCGATTCACCAGCGCCTGCAAGATAGCTCTGCCGGTCTTGCCGCTGCCACCCACAATCAAAATCATGTGTGCAAATTGTATGCGCGCATGCAGTTTGTATGCGCATACGTGTCGCTTGACAGCCCCGCCATTTTGTGTATACTCGCACACTAATCAATTTATGAAGCGCTTGCTTGCGGTCGTCCTTATTAACTCGCTCCTCCTTACGGGCAGGGGCTAGAGCTATTTAGGATGGCAGCGAGCTAATCGCAAAGTCAAATTGTGTGCATACAAGCCCTCCTAATTGGAGGGCTTTTTTGTTGCAATTATTTTTTGAAAGAGGAGATCAATGAAACTATCAGGCTCGCAAATTTTTTGGGATGTGCTGATGCGACACAATGTAGATGTCGTATTTGGCTATCCGGGCGGCGCGATCATGCCAATCTATGACGCGCTATACGATGTATCAAAAAAGATACATCATGTGCTTGTGCGCCATGAGGAAAATGCAGCTTTGGCGGCAGATTCGTATTTTCGCGCGACGGGCAAACCCGGAGTGTGTATGGCAACCAGCGGACCGGGCGCAACCAACCTTGTCACCGGACTCGCAAATGCGATGATGGATTCGTCGGCGGTTGTGGCGATTACGGGTCAGGTCGGGTCGCATTTGGTTGGCACGGATGCCTTTCAAGAGATTGATATGACTGGCATCACACAGCCGATCACAAAGCACAACTGGTTGGTGACGGATGTAGCTGATCTTGCGCAAGTGTTATATGAGGCGTTTTATGTGGCGATGTCTGGGCGACCAGGTCCGGTTTTGGTGGATATCTGCAAAGACGCGCAGCAAAAGCTGATGGAATATGACCCAAGTGCGGCGCGGGTCAATCTGCGTGGTTACAAAGCTGCGCGTCGCCCACTCAAGCAAGACATGTCGGCGATGGTCAAGCAGGCTGGTGGTCTCATTCACAATGCACAACGCCCGATGATCCTCGCGGGTCAGGGTATCAAGCACGCAGACGCGCACGCCGAATTTAAGGCGTTTGTTGAGGAGAGCGGCATACCAGTGGCGACGACGTTGCTTGGCATCGGCGTGCTGGATGAAGACCATCCGCAAAACCTTCGCATGATGGGCATGCACGGCGAGGCGTATGTCAACAATGCTATCGCCGAAGCTGATCTGTTAATCGCACTTGGCATGCGTTTTGATGACCGCGTGACCGGCAATTTGAAATACTATGCCAAGAACGCAAAAGTCATTCATGTCGAGATTGATCCGGCTGAGATCAACAAAGTTGTGCCAGCTGACATTGGCATCTGCGCGAGCGTCAAAGAGGTGATCCCGCATTTGATGGAGGAGCTTGACAACCCACAACATGCGGCTAAATACAAAGATTGGTATGCCAAGATCAGTGCATGGCGTGGCGATACACGCGCGCATGATGTGTTGGCGTATGAATTGCCAAATCACAAACTGATTGCACCACAGGTCATTCGCACGATTTGGGAGGAGACTGGAGGCGATATTACCGTTTGCACGGATGTGGGTCAGCATCAAATGTGGGAGACGCAGTACTTCCAGCATCGCCGCAAAAATCAACTCATCACGAGCGGCGGCTTAGGCACGATGGGTTTTGCGTTGCCGGCAGCGATCGGCGCAAAGTTTGGTCGTCCAGAAGACGAAGTGTGGGCGATTGCGGGCGATGGTGGCTATCAGATGAGCATCCCTGAGATGCAGACTGTGATTCAGGAAGGACTCAACATCAAGATCGCAGTAATCAACAACAGCTTCCTTGGCATGGTGCGTCAGTGGCAAGAGCTGATGCATGATCGGCGCTATTCGTCTGTGAATATGACCTCACCCGATTTTGTGAAGCTGGCGGACGCTTACGGTATCAAAGGCTTTCGCGCAACCAACCTTCAAGAGGCGCGTGAAGCGATCCGCGCGGCGCGCGCACACAATGGGCCGACATTGATCGAGTTTGTTGTCGAGCAAGAGACCAATGTGTTTCCGATGGTGCAACCCGGCAAAGCGCTCAACGAGATGACACGGCGTGAGATGCCGTCAGCTATGGGAACTGGTATGCGTGAGGTGGAGGACTAATCATGTTGATAGATCGAATCGAAGCGAACAAGAATGCATCGAAGCACACAC
>CAZVQE010000171.1:0-5892 GCA_964628875.1 uncultured Anaerolineae bacterium | reverse complement strand
CGCTGCCCGAGATTGATGTGGACGTAGACGACTTGATGAAATTCATCAAGGGTCCCGATTTTCCGACGGGTGGAATTGCTTTTCGATACAACGACGCTGAGGAGAGTGGTGACGCGATCAAGACGTGCTACGCCACCGGACGCGGCAAGATTATCGTCCAAGCCAAGACGCACTTTGAGGACGGTCAGCGTGGCAAGCAACACATCATCGTCACTGAGCTGCCATACGCGGTCAATAAAGCCGCGTTGATCGAGCGCATCGCCGACCTCGCGCGTGACGAAAAAATCACCGGCATCACCGACATCCGCGATGAGAGTGACCGACGCGGTATGCGCATTGTCATTGACTGCGCCAAAGGTGAAGACACGCGCCGCATCCTCGCGCAGCTCTACAAATTCACGGCGATGAAGGGCACATTTGGCGTCATCATGCTCGCGCTGGTGGATGGGGAGCCGCGCGTGATGTCACTCAAAAAGTTGCTGAGTGTGTTTATCGAGCATCGCCGCGAGATCATGCATCGCCGCAGCGTATATGACCTGCTACGCGCGTTAGAGCGCGCGCACATCCTTGAGGGGCTTGTGCGGGCGATTGACATGATTGATGCCATCATCAAGCACATCCGCGCCAGCCGCGACACAGATGAGGCGCGCAAGGGGTTGATTAGCAAATTCAAATTTAGCGAGATGCAAGCCAACGCCATCCTCGAGATGCCGTTGCGTCGCCTCGCACGTCTGGAGCGCGATAGGCTCGAGGATGAGCTGAACGAAAAACGCAAGCTCATCAAATACCTCGAAGATTTGTTGGCGCACCCGATCAAAATGCTCGGCGTGATCAAGGACGAACTCGCCGCGCTCAAAGAGCGATTTGGCGATGCACGGCGCACGACCATCGTCGGCAAACTCGCGGACGCGCAAGAAAAAAAACAAGCCGCCGACAGCAAAAATGGCAATGGCAAATCTGGCGCGGGCAAAGATAAATTTGCCCAAGCCATGACGATGGATGAGCTGGTGCCGATGCAGACCTGCTACGTCGTCGTCGGCGTCAATGGCAAGATTGGTCGCGTAAACGAGCCGCCGCGCGTGACATCACAAGCCGAGATTGTGCCGGCGGCGATTGTCAAGACGACGACCAAAGAGCTGCTATATGTCGTGGGTTCTTCGGGCAAATCGGTCGTGCTGGGCGTAAATAACGTGCCGCAAGAGGACGTCACGACGGGCGGCGGTGCGCAGCTTACTTCGATCTCAGCTTTTCCTTCGGGCGACGATGTGGTCGGCGCGTTTGCCATTGACAAAGACAGCGCCAAACAAGAGGGCAGCGGCTATGTCGTGACGGCTACGGTGAATGGCATGGTCAAACGCAGTGAAGTGAGCGCGCTCACGACAGCGGTCGGGCAGACATTTACCATCGCGGGCGTGAGCAACGACGATGCGCTCATCAGCGCGCGCAAAACCAACGGCGCCGAGGAGCTAATGTTGTTCACTCAGCAAGGCATGGCGATTCGATTTAAGCAAGAGGATGTGCGCCCAATGGGACTGCCCGCGGGCGGCGTGGTCGGTATCAAGCTTGATGAGGGCGATATCGTCGTCTCGATGGGCGTCGCCGATGAGTCGAGCGAATTGGAGATCGTGCTGGGTACGACCGATGGCAAAGCCAAGCGTATTGCGTTCAAAGAGTACCCCGTGCAAGGGCGCGCTGGCAAGGGTGTCATCACCGCCAAGCTCACCAAGGATCATACCGTTGCTGATGCTGTCATCGCCGACGCCGAGGACACCATCGTGTATGTCACGCTCAAGGGCAATGCAAAATCGCTCAAAGCCAAAAACTTGACTCGACGCGGACGCCCTGCGGCGGGCGATGATGCCATTGCCATCAGCGGCTCAGATCGCCTTGTCAAGATGGTTGTGGCGTAGTGCGAGCGGTCTGACCACTAACAGACTGCTATGTGATGCAAACCGCAAGAAATCGTTAGCTGTGAACGCGCATTTTTTGTATGCTCGCACGTATGAACATGACACAAGAGCGATTGACCGACGAGCAAAAATGGCAAGCCTTTGGCGCAAAAGATGCGCGTTACGACGGCGCATTTTTTGTGGCGGTGCGCACCACGCGCATCTATTGCCGCCCGAGCTGCGCCGCCAAACCGCTGCGCAAAAATGTCGAGTTTTTTGATACGATTGAGCAGGCTGAGGCGGACGGCTATCGCGCGTGTAAGCGCTGTCACCCAAACGAGCCACACTTGCCTGCTGAGCAACTCGCTGCGCGCGCTACGCAATTCATCAAAGACAATGGACACGCTAGGCTGGACGCGCTGAGCGCCGAATTGCACATTAGCCCGTTTCATTTGCAGCGCACATTTAAGCGCGTGATGGGCGTGTCGCCATTGCAATTTGCAAAAGCGCAGCAGGTGCAAACGCTCAAGTCCGCGCTCAACAATGCGCCAAGCGCTACTCACGCCATCATTGACGCTGGATTCAGCGATAACACGCGAGCCTATGAGCAGCTCGACGGCATCGGTATGACCCCGCGCGAGTACATGCGCGGCGGCGGCATGCGCATCGGTTTTACGATCACTGACAGCATGCTCGGGCGCACTTTGATTGCGGCGACTGAGCGCGGCTTGTGCGCGGTGTATTTTGGCGACGACGATGCGCAGCTTGAGCGCGAGCTGCGTGCCGAGTATCCGTCGGCGCATATCGAGCGACATCATGACACTTTGCTTAGCATGTGGGCGCGTGAGGTTGTGCGCGGCATCAATGCATCACAGACGGCGGAGTTTGCGCGGTTGCCACTCGATGTGCGCGGCACTGCGTTTCAGGCGAAGGTGTGGCAGGCGTTGCGACAAATCCCGCGTGGCGAGACGCGCAGCTATGCCGATCTTGCGCGCGCGATTGGTGAGCCGAGCGCGTATCGTGCCGTCGCCAATGCCTGCGGCGCAAATCGCGTTGCGGCGGTGATCCCATGCCATCGCGCTGTGCGTGAGAATGGCGCGCGCGGCGGATATCGGTGGGGCGTCGAACGCAAAGCCAAGCTGTTGCAACAAGAACTCGCGCCGTAAATTTGCGATAAGAGTAAATCCGTCATTCTGAGCTTTCAAAGAAAGCGAAGAATCTCTAACATCTATTTGACGCGTCAGAGATTCTTCGGCTTTGCGAGCCTCAGAATGACATTTGTGTTTTTGAGGTGAATTAAAAATGAGCAAAGTCACGCAACGCACTATCCGCAAGCAAGTCGCCGAGCTATGCGCGCGCGACGCCGATTTGAAGCGCGTCGTGGATCAATATGGCGTTCCGCCGTTGTGGTCGCGCCCGACTGGCTTTGCGACGTTGGTGCTGATTATTTTGGAGCAGCAGGTTTCGTTGGCGAGTGCGCGCGCGACGTACGCCAAGCTCGAAGCCGTCATCAACGAAGTCACGCCACACGCGTTGTTAGCGCTCGATGATGCGCAACTGCGCGCGATTGGATTCAGCCGTCAAAAGACGCTGTATTGCCGCGAGTTAGCGCGGGCTGTGTTGAATGGCGCGCTCGACCTCGACGCGCTCAACACAATGGACGACGCCACCGTGCGCGAGACGCTGACGCAGATCAAAGGCATTGGCAATTGGACGGCGGACATCTATTTGCTCATGTGTCTATCGCGCCCCGACATCTTGCCAAAGGGTGACATCGCGCTGTACGCGGTGCTCAAGGACATCAAACGATTGCCGCAACGTCCAACCTATGATGAGTTTGCGCGGCATGCTGAGGCGTGGCGTCCTTATCGCGCCGTCGCCGCTCGCATCTTGTGGCATCACTATTTGAGCGTGAAGAAGAAATAGTGGTTACATGCAGGAGCGGATTAAGACTATGCACTCCGAGTAATTCTAATTTTTGTCATTTCGAGCAAAGCGAGAAATCTGCGAAAATGAAGGCTCAACCTCTAACTTACTCGCAGATTCCTCCGCCTTCAGCGTTCGGAATGACAAAGTTACTTTTTCCGATTAACAACAAAATCAACCCTCGCCAAAATACGTCCACGCATCGAGGCTCGGCGGCTCAACGCCAATCTGCGTCAGCGTTGCCATGATCTGCGCGCGATGCTCGGTCGCGTGGTTGATTGCTTGCGTCAACAATATCGTTAACGGGACATCGTGCGATGTGCCATCTTGCCAATGAATCGAAACTGCGTCATTGGCTTGCACTTTGGGCGCGGCGACGATCAGACCCTCGCCACTCTTGCGGATGGACTCAAGAAGCGCCGCCATCGTCCACGTGTCATCTGTCTTTGGGCGCGATTGTCCGGTTGTGATGCGATGCAGATAGTTGCGCTCGGCTGTGACAATATGGGTCAATGTCTCTCGAATCGAGCCATATGTGCCAACGATCTTGGCGTCGAGCTGCGCCTCGCTCAACGCGGCACATGCCTCAAACAAGCGCACATTTGCCCATAGGTGATGTTGAAATAGCTGTTCGATAAAACTAACGGTCTTTGTCATGTTGTCCTCACTTCGGTTTCAAATTCTCCATCGCTCACGCGCACGCGCAACGTCTCACCGCGCGTCACATCGCCCACCGCGCGCACGACCGCGCCATCTTGCGTCCGCCGCACAATCGCATAACCGCGCGCAAGCGTCTCTTGTGGACTGAGCGCCGCGCGCCGCGCATCTAACGCGCGCACTTGTTGAGTGATCCATCGCAGTTGAGTTAGCGTTGCCTGTTGCAGCCGTGCATGTAGGTCAGCTACGTTGGACGCGGCGAGTTTCATTTGCCCCGCAGGTGTGTAGGCGCGCAATGCCCGTGCGAGCGCATCGAGATCGCTGCGTGCCTGAGTGATGTGTTGGCGCGTGCGCTCGGTGAATCGCGCGCCAACCGCGTCAAGCGTCAAGCGTAAATCGGCGATGTCGGGCGTCAGCATCTCTGCAGCGGCTGATGGTGTCGGCGCGCGCACATCCGCCGCAAAATCGGTCAGCGTGAAATCTACTTCGTGACCGACGCCGCTGATGGTCGGGATGCGCGACTCAGCCACCGCGCGCACGACACGCTCATCATTAAACGCCCACAGCTCTTCGATGCTGCCGCCGCCCCGCGTGATGAGAATCGCGTCGCAGGCGTTTTGTTCGTTGAGCTGTTGAATGGCGCGTACGATCAGCGGTGGAGCTTGCTCACCTTGCACGAGCGTCGGCGCGAGGATGACCTCGACCAATGGATAGCGTCGGCGCAGGACGTTTAGCACGTCTTGAAAAGCCGCCGCATCTGGCGAAGTCACGACGCCCAGCCGCGAGATCAGCGGAGGCAGGCGGCGTTTGCGATCGGTATCAAAAAGCCCTTCATCTTGCAGCTTCTGTTTGAGCCGTTCAAATTCCACATACAAATCGCCGACGCCCTGCGGCGTCATCGCCTCGACGTAGAGCTGATATGCGCCGTCGCGCTCATACACGCCGATGCGCCCGCGCGCGATGACGGCATCACCGTTGCGCGGTGCGTAGCCGCGCAGACGTAGCGCCGACATGCGCCACATGGCACATTTGATTTGCGCGCCGCCGTCTTTGAGCGTGAAGTAGAGATGTCCCGACGCCGCGCGCGTAAAGTTGCTGAGCTCGCCCGCCACGCGCACATCACCTAGCTGTGGGTCGCCCTCGATCAGCGCTTTGATGACCGCCGTGAGGTCGGACACGCTGAGCGGTTCGTTGCCGCCGAGATTGCGCGCGTCGAGACTGTGCGCGCCGTCAGGCTCGTTTGTGTTGAATGGCAGATAAGGCTGAAATCGTCTCATCGCGTTAGCCTGTGTTGCGCAAGCCGCTGCTGACGCCGTTGATCGTCAGCTCAATCACCTCGCGCAGCAACTCCGCGTCACCTTCGTTGTGCCGCAATCGGCGGATCATCTCGACCTGCAAATAGTTGAGTGGATCAACGTAT
>CAZVQE010000170.1:0-5914 GCA_964628875.1 uncultured Anaerolineae bacterium | reverse complement strand
CCTCGCCGCCCATCGCGTAGATGTCGCTGAGCGCATTTGCGGCTGCAATCGCGCCAAATGCATATGGATCATCTACGACCGGCGGAAAAAAATCTACCGTCTGAACGATGGCTTGAGTGTCGTTCAGTTGATACACAGCCGCGTCATCTGGCTCGCCAAGTCCCACGATGAGATTTGGAAAATCAGACGGCTTGAAGGTGCGCTGGAGTGGCTGCAACACGGCAGCCAGTGCCTGAGGGCTGAGCTTGCTGGCTCACCCGGCACAACTTGCCATGCTGGTTAGTTTGATTTGTCGCCCGACGGACATGCGTGGCTATTATCGCTGTTTTGATAATCTCTTAGCTCAAAAGAGGTGATTTGTTCCCTAAAAAAATCCCCATAGGCACACATCTCAATGCAATCTGCATAGCCATCTCTGCCCCATATCAAACTTAGAGCACCAACATCTATATCTTTAGAGTGGATAAAAGGGCCTTCGATTGGCCAATTTTTGAGATCAATCGGAGAAGCAATATTAGGAACCTTGAAAGAAGTGAAAAATCCTACTCCAGTGTAGTCGCGTTTTACAAACTGCGCAATTGATATTTGAGGCGATAGCACCGAGCGATGACTCTTTAGCCATTCGAAGATTGCCATTTCCAAATGATTAAAGCCATCCAACATTGGCTTTGTGTCGCCCATAAAGTTTGTGTGTGATATCTAATTACTCCGCGAGCATCGTCCAGCGTAGATGCTCACCTGCAGGCAAGTCCACGCGCAAAGTCTTGCCAATGACGTCCTCTTGCTGATAGGGGAATATGCCATCGAGCGGTGCAGGGCGCAAAGCTTCGATATCAGCCTCACCGATCACATCCCCCGCAGCCAGATCGCGCGTCACGCGCAGACAGCGCCGTTGCACAACGATGGTGTCGCGTTCGTTGGCAGCGATTTGTTTGATCGAGCTGCCGAGGGCGTACTCTAGCTCGCGCGCGCGATCCACCATCTCGCGCCACGTCTTGGGCGTCATGCTAAATGGGTGGTCGGGACCTTCGCGCTTGGTGTCATCAGTAAAGTGCTTTTCGATGATGCGACCGCCAAGCGCGATTGCACCTAGCGCAGTCGCGTGACCCGGCGTGTGATCGGACAAGCCAAGCACCACATCTGGAAACATTTGCTTAAAGGTCGTCAACACGTTGAGGTGAATGTGTTTGAAATTTTCGAGACTGGCGGTGTAGTTGGTGTTGCACTGTAACAGGGCTAAGCCGGGCGATTGCACAAAGTCATTTTGCGAATCTCGGATCACATTCACCGCACGCACGACGTCATCGGTGGAGGACGCGCCACATGCCACGATGACGGGTTTGCCCTTTGATGCGATGTGCTGGAGCATGAGGGGCCAAGTGATGTCGCCGCTGCCTACTTTGAATACTTCGACATACGGATCGAGCATGTCAGCCGCGTCGTAGTCGTAGGGTGTCGAAAAATAATGAATGCCAACTTTGTCGCATTCGCGTTTGAGCGCTTGCGTCCATTCAAACGGCAGGGATGCCTCTTGATACACCTGATAGACCGACTTCTTCCACTTGGATTGGTGCGAGAGCTGATCTTGCATGGACTCAAAGCCGTATTTGCTGACGATCTTTGAGGCGCGAAAGTTTTGAAATTTTGCCGCGTCTGCGCCTGCTTCTTTGGCGAGGTGAATGAGCGTCTTGGCGCGCTCAAGATCGCCGTCATGATTTGCTGAGATGTCCGCTATGAAATATGTCGGCGCATCATCGCCAACTAACCGATTGCCAATGTAAAAATAGGGCATATGCAGATTTTACTCTGCGCAAGCCTATAGATCAATCTCCCTATACAAACTGCGCCGCAATGTCTGCGATCTCATATGACGACGATGGACGCGCCAGATTTTGCGAGGCAGCTTTGAGTTTGTCCAATAGGTCTTTGTCGTTAAACCATGTGCGAAGCTTAGCAACGGCACGCTTTGGTGTGGGGCACCATGCGCCAGCGCCGTTACGTGTGACGTAGTTCACATTAGGTTCTTCTTGACCCGGGATCGCATCAAAGAGCAAAATAGGCAATCCGGCGATAAATCCCTCACAAATACTGCCCGGACCTGCTTTGGTTGCCAGCACATCAGATGCGCCCATCAACTCAGGCACATTATTCACAAAGCCTAGTGTGCGTACGGGCATGTTTTTGTCGAGATTGTCAATGGTGTTGCGAAGCTGTTTGTTGCGTCCGCAAATGACGATCATCTGGGCGCGTAGATCGCTCTGGGCGATGCCACGCACGATGTTTTTCATTTTCCCCATGCCATCGCCGCCACCCATGACTAATATCGTTTTGCGGGCAGGATCGAGATCGAGTTCGTTTAGCGTCTGCTCGCGATTGCCCATGCGCGACTGAAAGTTTGGGGCGACGGGCTGCCCCGTAATGGCGATCTTGTCATTTGGAATCTCATAGCTCAACGCTTGTGTGCGAATCTCTTGCGTTGGCACGATACAAAACTCGGTCTTTGGAGTGTAATGCCATGCGTGCCCGTAGACAAGATCGGTCACTACATTGATGAAGCGCGCTGAGTTATTCATTTGCTGCAGCACCACCGGAAATGAATGATTGAACATCGGGTGGCACGACACATACAAATCCGCGGGATTATTTTCGACCAGCGTCTCGATGACCTCGGTGCTAAGCGGTTCAAACGCCTTGAGCAGCGAGCCAACTGTTTTTTGATTGTCGGTGACCTCAAACCACCACTTGTAGAGCGGTCGAGCGTAATTAACACACAACGGATAGGTCTTTTCCATCACGCGAAATGGTGAATTGCGAAAGCCATTGACCAGCTTGATGTTGTATTTGTCACCGGTGTTGAGCTTCATCGCCTGCGAGATTGATTCCGCCGCGCTGCGGTGACCACCACCAGTGTCTGCATACAAAAAGACAACTCGTTTCATATTTGAATTATTAGAGTTTAACTTTAGCGCATTAAGAAAATGCTAACTATTTCTGTGAATTGTCTGTGACCGCATTTAACTTGATCTTAAATGTCGCCTCATACGATGGAAGCGATAAAAAGCAAAACAGGAGACGTAAGAAGACAATGAATAGGATCACCTCCATTTCAATGGGACTCGCAGCAAGCATCGCGCTCGCAGCTTGTGCCCCAAATGCGCCCTCGACTCAAGCCACAGCAAAGCCGGTTGACGCCAAAGGTTCGATCCAACTTAATGGTTCAGGATCAACCTTTATTCAACCTTTGCTAGAAGATTTGGCGTTTGCCTACTCGCAGGTTGATCCGTCCGTCGTGATCAATTACTCTGGCGGCGGCTCGGGACAAGGCAAAAAAGACATCCTCGGCGGCACGGTAGATTATGCGGGCTCGGACGCGGCGCTCACGGATGACGAAGCCAAACAAAAGGCGTTGGTGCAATTTCCAACGATTGCAGGCGCGATTGTTGTGATTCACAACATCCAAGACGTTACACAAACCATCGTGCTAAACAACAAGAGCGTAGGCGATATCTTTGCGGGCAAAATCGAAAAGTGGAACGACGATGCCATCAAAGCGCTTAACCCCGATGTGAAATTTCCTGACCAAGCAATTAACGTCGTGCATCGCTCAGATGGCTCAGGCACGACCAGCATCTTCACGACCTATCTGTGTGCTGCCAGCGACACATGGAAGTCAGCAGTGAATCCATGCAAAGGCTCGACGGTAGATTGGCCCGCAGACAAAGCCAAGCGCGGTCAGGGCGGACGTGGCAACCAAGGCGTAGCCGCAGCAGTGCAAAAAACACCCGGCGCCATCGGCTACGTCGAGCTGGCGTATGCCAAAAACAACTCAATTCCCTATGCTCAGATGATCAACGCAGCGGGCAAAAAAGTGGATGCGACTATCGCAAGCACTACCGTTGCGACGCAAGGCGCCAAGTTTGGTCCGCGCAACGATGCCGACATCGTAAACAGCAACGACCCCGCGGCGTGGCCCATCGCCGGTTTCACCTACATGCTGCTCAACAAAGACTACACCGATTGCAAAAAAGCCGACAAACTGTTGAACTGGCTGAAGTGGAATCTAACCGATGAGGCTGCTACCGCGCGCGTAGGCAAGCTGCTGTATTCACCTCTCGGCAAAGATGTGCAAGCGCTCTCACTCAACGCAATGAAGACTGTCACCTGCAATGGCGCGCCGGTGATGAAATAGAGACGCTGACCGAATGACTCGCGTCTTGCGTGGCTGATGAACTACGCGCATGACGCATAATGAAAACATCATGGGCGGTTGAAAGTTCAATTCACCGCCCGCGCTCGCGTAATTTAAGATCAAACCGCTATGGCAGCACACGCGCTTGACACCCGCCCAAAAACATCAGCGCTCAGACGCGCATGGACTCACGGCGATTTACCTTATCGCGCAGTCAGCGTTCTCTCTGCGCTCATCATAATCGCCATCGTGGCTGGATTTGGGCTCATGCTGTGGCTCAGCAGCGCTGCGAGTCGCGCGGCTGTAGGGCTGAGTTTTGTTTATTCGGGTGAATGGAATCCGAGCGGAGGCGAGTTTGGCGCGCTACCTTTTATCGTCGGCACATTGGTGACCTCACTCATCGCCTTACTGATTGCCGTGCCGCTGAGTCTGTGCATCGCCGTGTTTTTGTCTGAGATCTGCCCCCCGCGTTTGCGCAATTTCATCGGCACGTTGATTGAGTTGCTTGCGGCGATCCCAAGCGTCGTGTATGGATTGTGGGGCGTGTTTGTTTTTATTCCGCTTTTTGCCAAACCCGTCGGCGACTGGCTCATGAAAACCTTGGGCGCACAGTTCTCGATCTTTAGTGGACCCTTCTTTGGTCCCAGTCTGCTCGCCGCAGGCATGGTACTCGGTGTCATGATCATTCCGACGATCACCGCTATCACGCGCGATGTTCTGCGCGCCATTCCAAACACGCAGCGCGAAGCCGCGCTCGGACTCGGCGCGACACAAACCGAGACCATCACGCAAGTCCTTTTGCCATACGGCTTGTCGGGCATACTCGGCGCGGTCATCCTCGGGCTTGGGCGCGCGCTCGGCGAGACGATGGCGGTCACCATGACCATCGGCAATGTCAGCCAGATGCCTGTGTCGCTACTCAACGCAGGCTATAGCATGTCGAGCATCATCGCCAACGAGTGGGGCGAAGCCAGCACGCCGCTCTACTCAAGCGCGCTGTTGCAAATTGGTTTATTGCTGTTTGTGATGAGCCTCTTGCTCAATCTCATCGCGCGTGCGCTTGTGTGGAGCGTTTCACGCCGCAATCCGGAGCAACGATCATGAACGCCAACACATCCATTCGCCGCAATCGTCGCAAACTCATCAACGCCTTTGCCATCGGTGTCACCCTGCTGGCGACACTGACCGCCATCGTGCCGCTTGTGTGGATCATCGGCGATGTCGTCGCACACGGTCTGCCGGCGCTGAGCTGGTCATTTTTTAGCGAGACATTTAAGCCCGTCAGCCAAGGTGGCGGCGGTGTGTGGCACGCCATCATTGGCAGCGCGTTGCTCATCGCGCTCGCCACACTCATTGCAGTTCCAATTGCCATCATGGCAGCCATCTACATCAATCAGCATCCAAACACAACGCTCGGACTCGCCGTGCGCTTTGGCACCGATGTCATGTCGGGGTTGCCATCCATCGTCGTTGGCTTGTTTATCTATGCGTTGATGGTCAATGGGCGCGGTTACTCGGCGCTCGCGGGTGGCGTGACGCTCGCCATCATGATGTTGCCCATCGTTCTACGCACGACTGAGGAGATGTTGCGACTCGTGCCGCGCGCGCTACGCGAAGGCTCGCTCGGACTTGGCGCGCCTGAATGGAAGACGATGTTTTTGGTGGTGCTGCCAGCGGCGGTGAATGGCATCCTGACCGGTGTTTTGCTCGCCGTTGCGCGCGTGT
>CAZVQE010000169.1:0-5945 GCA_964628875.1 uncultured Anaerolineae bacterium | reverse complement strand
TCTTACTATGCCGCGCGCGGATTTAGAGGAATGCTAAAGGTGTAATTTAATCTGAATGTCAATTAAAAAATAAAGTGTGACCCGTCATTCTGAACGTAGCAAAGCGGAGTGAAGAATCCCTTATGCGTCAAAACACGGGCAGAGATTCTTCGTCGCTCTGCTCCTCAGAATGACAGCAAGTTTGATTTTAGACACACACATTGGTTTATCGTTTGCGCACGACCATTTTTAGCCCGCCCTTGGGTCGAATCGTAAATAGTTGCTCGGTTTGCACGCGCGTGTTTGGCG
The DNA here is from genome assembly GCA_964628875.1 of uncultured Anaerolineae bacterium. Lineage (GTDB taxonomy): Bacteria > Chloroflexota > Anaerolineae > J036 > Brachytrichaceae > AQU-03. The sequence goes on along the minus strand of CAZVQE010000169.1, from coordinate 5,657 downwards.
CGAGGCTGAATTGATAGCGCTGCAGCATGGTCGTCAGCGCGAGGCGCGCCTCCATCATCGCAAAGGCGTTGCCGATGCACACGCGCGGTCCGCCGCCAAACGGCAGATACGCAAACTTTGGAATCGCGGCTTCGCGCTCGGCGCTAAATCGCTCGGGATCAAATTTGTCAGGCTCAACAAACAGCGCAGGGTCTCGGTGCATCGAGTAGCTGCTGATGAGAATCTGAGCCCCGCGCGGAATGCGATAGCCCGCCATCTCAAGATCATGAATGGGTTCGCGCGCCGCGCCAGCCGCCGGCGGATACAAACGCATCGCTTCCTTGAGCGTCATCTCCACATACGGCAGTTTTGCCAGGTCAGCGACGGCTGGCGGAGTGCCGCTAAGTGTGGCGATCTCACGCAAGAGTTTATCTTCGATGTGCCGATTCTCAGACACCAGCCAAAGCGCAAATGCCAAAAGATTTGCCGTCGTCTCATGACCGGCAATAAATAGTGTAATGACCTCGTCACGCAATTGGCGGTCGCTCATGGGTTGCCCGTCATCGTCGCGCGCCGCCAATAACATCGAGAGCAGGTCGCCATTGTCGGGCATATTGCGATGCTCGGCGATGATGCGCTCGACAATAGCAAATAGCTCCTCACGCGCGGCTCGCTCACGATGTGCGCGGCTGTGTGTCAAGCGCTCCCAAAATGGGGCATAGCGAATCAAACGGTCGTTTGCGCCTTCGAGGATCGTGTGCATCAGCTCGCCGATGCGGTCTGATTGCGCGCGCACGTCCATGCCAAACAGAGTTTTATTCACGATGCCAAGCGCGAGTGTCATCATGTCATGCGCGATATCGCGCGTCTCGCCATCGCGCCACATGCTGAGGAGGTCGAGTGTATGCTGCGTCATGGTTGTGCCATACGACGCAATACGATTCATGTGAAACGCAGGTTGTGCCAGTTTGCGTTGACGCTTCCAAAAGTCACCTTCACTGAGCAACAAACCATTGCCGATGATATTTCCGACGGAGTCGCGCAATTGTTGCGATTTTTGAAACTCATCGTGGCGCGCGACCAAAATCTCATGAATCAAATCAGGATCGCTGATAACAATCGTGACGTTGTCACCAAAATAAATTGACCACAGCCGCCCATAGATTTTGCCGTTGTCTATGACGTACTTGAGTGAGTCAAATGGCAGTCGCACGGGCGAAAGCTGCGTAATGATGCGCGCAAACCCGGGCGTGACTGGACCGGGCATTCTTTGATTTGTGTTGAGTTGAATGGCTGGCGAACTCATAGCACCTCATGATAATGTCAAGCGGCAAAGGCTGAGAATTCCATTCTGCAAATCAACCCTGATCTCATCGCGACGCGTCCATCGCTCATTCGCCAATTGCAATATACGTAGTTTCACCTACAATTGACCGTATGCTGACAACCGTCGAAAAAGTTTTATTTCTCTTGGTCGTTGCGGCGGCGAGCTATGCCGCCTACATCACTTTCGGGCGCATGATTCGCGTTATTGAGCGCGGCGGCGGCAAACTCATGTTTGACAACCCGATGAAGCGCATCACGCTTGGCATCAAAGCGCTATTTTCGCAAGGTGGCATCTTGCGGCACCGCCCGATTGTGTCTATGTTTCACAACGGCGTGGCGCTCGGCTTTATCTTTTATTTGTTGGTGAATGTGATTGACGCGCTCGAAGGCTTGTTTGGTTTCGATACGCTCGGGCTGGGCGTCGTTGGCGGCGTGTATCGTTTGCTCGCCGACCTATTCACCATGAGCGTGCTGGTCGGCGTGGTGTACTTTTTGATTCGCCGCTTTGTCAAAAAAGACAAAGCCCTGCAAATCCACGAGAACGTCAAAGTGTTGCCGCAAGTGCGCGAAGGCATCAAACGCGATTCGCTCATCGTCGGCACATTTATTTTGTTGCATGTCGGCTTCCGTTTGCTTGGACAAATGTTTAATGTCGCGCTCGAAGGACGCGACTGGTTCCGCCCATTCGCATCGCTCGGTTGGTATTTCTTTCACGGGCTGTCACCGTCGGTTTTGAGAATCGGTGAGCATGTGGGCTGGTGGGGCGCGCTGGGCTTGATCCTCGCCTTTTTGCCGTACTTCCCGTATACCAAGCACGCGCACCTATTTATGGGACCGTTCAACTTTGCGACGCGTCCCGAACGCAAGGCGCTTGGCGCGCTCGAGCCGATCAACTTTGACGACACGAGCATCGAAAAGTTTGGCGTCGTAAAACTCAGCGAACTGCCGAAGAAACACATCGTGGATGCCTTTGCGTGCATCATGTGCAATCGCTGTGCCGAAGCCTGCCCGGCGTACACCACCGGCAAAGAGCTGTCGCCCGCCGCACTCGAAATTAACAAACGCTACTACATCAAGCAACACATGGATGTGCTGGGACTGAGTGGCGACAAAGCGTGGGCGGATGAAGCCCCACTCATGGATTACGCGATCAGCGAGAGCGCGGTGTGGGCGTGCACCAGTTGCGCCGCGTGCGTCGAGGTGTGTCCGGTTGGCAACGAGCCGATGTTTGACATCATGAATCTGCGCCGCAATCAAGTGTTGATGGAAAGCAGCTTCCCGCAACAGTTGAAGGGTGCATTCACCGGCATGGAGCGCAACGCCAATCCGTGGCAGATGAGCGAAGATCGCATGGCGTGGTCGGCGACGTTGCCATTCAAAGTGCCAACGGTCGAGGAGAATCCTGACTTTGAGGTGCTGTATTGGGTTGGTTGCGCGGGCGCGTTTGACCCCAACGCGCAGCAGATCGCGCGTTCGATTGCGACGGTGTTGAATGGCGCGGGCGTGAATTTTGCGGTGCTCGGCAACATGGAGACCTGCACGGGCGACGTCGCTCGTCGCGCAGGCAATGAGTATCTGTTTTTTGAAATGGCAAAGATGGTGATCGAGACGCTCAATGGCGTCGGCGCAGATAAGAAGACGATCATCGCAGGTTGTCCGCACTGCCTGCATACCATTGGCAAAGAGTATCAAGACTTTGGCGCGCACTTTAATGTGATGCACCACACGCAATTTATCAACAAGCTAATCGGCGAGGGCAAGCTCAAGATTGACGCGAAGAAGATGCTCGACAGTGTGACTTTTCATGATCCGTGCTATCTCGGTCGCCACAACAAAGAATACGTCGCGCCGCGCGCCGTATTGCAGAGCGCGGGCGCGAGCCTGATCGAGATGCCACGCAGCAAAGCCGATTCATTTTGCTGTGGCGCGGGCGGCGCGCAAGTGTGGAAGGAAGAAGAACACGGCACGCAAGCGGTGAACGTCAATCGCTTTGCGGAGGCTCAAGCCAGTGGCGCCAAGACGCTGGCAATTGGTTGTCCGTTTTGCGCGCGCATGCTCAACGATGCCAATGCCGCCGTCGGCGCTCCGATGAAGGTCAAAGATGTGGCCGAGCTCGTCGTCGAGGCGATGGTGTGATGTAGAGACGGGTCTAAGACTCTACATTTTGAGTAAATTCTTTTATCGCAAACTACGCTTGAGCATCAAGCGTAGTTTTGTCATTTCGACCGAAGGGAGAAATCCCTGTGACTGCATTTGCGGTGCAAATTGACGCAACGGGGATTCCTCCGCCTTCAGCGTTCGGAATGACAACGCGACTGTAGAGGCAAGCCTGAGAGCCGCCCTACAGTCATTCATCCTTTTGAAAAGCTAAGATCATTTCGCCCTGCAAGATGTAGCGTGTGTCAATGTGTTTGTAGCCGGCTTTTGTGAAATGGTCTACAAGTTCTTTTTGCGTGTAGTGCGAGATGTGCTCATCGGCGTAGCCGCCCGGCGCAAACATGCCATACAGTTTTTCGGTGACGACCCACTCCCAGTTTGCGTAGTCAGGTGTGCCTAGCACAAGGCGTCCGCCTTTTTTGAGCGTGCGCGATAGCTCCTGTAGCACGACAGGGTCTTTTGGAATGTGTTCGATAACTTGCGAACACAACACACACGGGAATGATTCATCTGGAACGGGCAATTGAAACACCGAGCCTTGCACCGGATTGCGATTAAAGCGCTTTGCAAAACGCACCTTGCGAATCAAAATATCGAGCGAGATGCTGCGCGGCGGGAGCGCAGAGATGATATGGCTCGAGCCACACCCGACATCGAGTACTTCACCCTGCCCCGCGATCAATTCCACAATATGCTGATAGCGTGAGCGCTGCCAATAACGCTGAAGCGGAATGACGCTGTCATGCGCGCGATAGTCATAGTCGGCGGCGGCAATCGAGTTGCGCACCTGCCACAAATGTCTAAAGGTCTTGATGTATGAGATGCCAAATTGCAACACGCGCGCGTGCGAGCTGCCATATTTGCGCGGCGCGTATGCAAATGGAATCTCTTGGATGTGCCAGCCTGCGCAATAAGATTTGACCAAAATTTCTTGGAGCACGCTAAAGTCGCGCTGTTGCAAATTGAGCTGATGCAAGGCCGACTTTTTGTAGAGGCGATAGCCGCTCGACATGTCGCGCACTGGCACGCTGAGTCCGCGCCCAAAAAATTGATTGAGCACGCGGCTGAGCCAATAGCGGCTGCGTGGCATGTCGGCGCTGCCGCCTGCCACGTAGCGCGACGCAATCGAAATCTCTGCGTTAGCGCGATTTGCCCATAGGTCTTTGAGAAAAGTCGGTGGATGCGAGAAGTCGGCGTCCATCGTCAGAACATACACACCGCGTGCGGACGCAAAGCCCGCCATCAATGCGCCACCATAGCCGGGCTCTTTTTGATAAATAGGAGTTGCGCCGCAATCACGTGACGCCTGCGCTGTATCTGGGTCGTCGGTGCGCGTGGCTACTAATACTTCGTAAGTGGCGATGTTTTGTTTGAGCACATCAAACAGCGCGGGGAGCAACAACCTTAGATTTTCGGCTTCGTGTAGCGCGGGAATGACAACGGTCAGATCAACTGTCTGTGATGAATCATCAAGTGACACGGGCGCAATTGTAACGTCTGAGTGATTCCAAACCGCGCGCAAAGCTCAATTCAACAAAACAAAAAGAGCCTACAAAAAGTAGGCTCTTTGATGACGATCAAAAAAAATGATTACCACCTTTTGCGTGATGAACCGCCTAAAATGCCGCCCAAGATGCCACGGGTGATCTCGCGTCCCAAACTGCTGCCAACGCTGCGCACGACGCTCTTGCCAATTGTGCCAATGATCTGCTCGGTCGCAGTGGGTTTTGCCGCTTCGCGCTGGGCGATGCGTTGCTGACGCTCAGCCTCACGTTGCTTGACGGCTTCTTCTTTAGCGCGTTGTTTTTCGAGGATGGCTTGTTGCTTTTCTTCGAGTGTGCGCTGTTTAGCGGCGGCAAGTTCTTCGGCAGCTTGCTCAGTTTTTTGTTTGAGCAGCTCATAGGCGGACTCACGATCTACCATCTTGTCATACACACCAGATACGAGTGAATCTTGCATCAATTGCGCACGTTGTTGCGGAGTGATGGGTCCGACCTGACTACCGGGCGGCACGATAAACATGCGATCTACGATGGTTGGCGCGCCCTTCTCATCAAGCATAGACACGAGCGCCTCACCGACGCCTAGCTCCATGATGGCTGTCTCGGTATCTATGTCAGGGTTTTGGCGGAATGTGGTCGCAGCAGCTTTGACGGCTTTTTGATCACGCGGGGTAAAGGCGCGCAACGCATGCT
>CAZVQE010000168.1:0-5961 GCA_964628875.1 uncultured Anaerolineae bacterium | reverse complement strand
CGTTTTTTGGCTTGTATGGCGTTGCGCGCGAACCATTGACACAGACACCCGCGCGCGCAGAGTGGGGCGCGCTTACGTTGCGGTCTGCATCCATTGGCGTGCGTGTGCGTGCGGGTGATGTGATTCCCATCGAGCTGACGTGGCGCGCTAATGCACCGCTCAAGGAGGGCTACAAAGTATTTGTGCATGCGCTTGACGCGAGTGGCAACGTCATCGCGCAACACGACGCACAACCGCTTAATGATTTACGACCGTTTTTTACATTCAAGCCAAACGAAGATGTTGTTGATCGTCACGGCTTAGCGTTGCCGCTGGATTGGCGCGGCAAGCTGCGTGTGGTTGTCGGTGTGTATGATCCTGCCAGTGGCAAGCGCGTGAGCACTGACGGGCAGGGCGAGGTGATTGTGTTAGGCGATGTGAGTGTGGAATACCTAGTCCGTCGCCTCGACGTTAAAGCTGTCACCACTCTTGATCGAGTCGCCCACAAATGAATCGTCATTGAGGTCGCTGCCGATGATGACGTTGCGACCTACGCGATAACGCGGCGGAATTAGTGTAGATTTGCCCACGACGCTGATGCCACTGCGCAGCCCCAGTTCTTTGTTGGCGGTGTAGTCATTCCCATGACCGATATGCGCATCGCGCCCGATGACGACGCGCTTGTCAATGATGGCACGATCTACGATAGCGCCCGGCTCGATAGTGGTATCGGTCAAGATAATGGATTGACGCACGATTGCGCCGCGCCCGACCTTGACACCCGGCGCCAGCACAGAGTACTCCACGCTGCCCTCGACCACACAGCCATCGGTGATCAAGCTGTGGTTGAGCACCGCGCCGCTGCGGATATTGACGGGCGGGCGTTCCTCTGAGCGAGTGTGAATGACCCACTCACGATCTAATAAATCCAGCGCAGGTTTGTCGGTCAGCAACTCCATATGCGTGTCCCAATATGCTTGGATCGTGCCGACATCCACCCAGTAGCCTTTGAATGGATAGGCGAACACGCGATAGTTTTCTTGCAACATCTTTGGAATGATGTTGCCGCCAAAATCGTGTTGGCTGGTGGTGTCTTTGGCATCCTCCAGCAGCACTTTCATCAACACATCATTCTTAAAAACGTAAATGCCCATCGAAGCCAGCGTGCCTTTGGGCTGCTTGGGTTTTTCTTCAAACGCGGTCACGCGCAACTCATCGTCGGATGACAAGATGCCAAAGCGGTGCGCATCCTCAGGATCAACGCGCAAAGTCGCAATCGTGATATCGGCATTCTTTTCGCGGTGATAGTCGGTGAGGATGCTGTAGTCCATTTTGTAAATGTGATCGCCAGCCAAAATCACGACATCGTCCGCGCGCGAGTTGCGAATAAAATCTTTGTTTTGATAGTTGGCATCGGCGGTGCCTTCGTACCAGCTTGAGTCGCTGCGCCCAAGATACGGATGCAAAATCGAAACGCCGCCATTGAGTCGGTCGAGATCCCACGGGCCACCGCTGCGGATATGCTCGCTGAGTGAGCGCGGGCGATATTGGGTCAGCACACCTACGGTCGTGATGCCGCTGTTGATGCAGTTTGAGAGCGTAAAGTCAATGATGCGATATTTGCCGGCGAATGGCACGGCGGGTTTTGCGCGCGTGTTTGCTAATACACTGAGTCGGCTGCCGCGACCACCTGCCATGATCATTGCTATCGTTCGCATAATTTTTTATTTAGCCCTCTTGTAGTATGAAATTAATCTGTGTCGTTATCTTATCACTCCGTTGCAAAACGTAAGCGCGCTTAGAGCGCCATTCACAAAAATAAAACGCGAGAGCGAATCTACTCCCGCGTTTTGATGTTATTTGAGCTTGGCGCGTTGATACATCAAGTAGTCGATGTTGCCGGGCGAATGCCCGAAATCGGTCAGCATCTGCGCGCAGTCGGCGCAATGTTGCATGCCGTGAAACACAACTTGCATAAGTAAGCGCCACGTTACGCCGTTGCCGATACTGCCGTTTGTGGCTTTGTATTCGACTACCCGGTTTGTCGTTGTGTCATCGAGCTGTGCCATAAACTCGCGCATTGTTGTTTCTTCGGCGCGCCATTTTTGTTGAATATCGGCTAACGTTGGCACGTCACTCGGCGCAAGAAAAGTCGTAGGCGAGATACCGAGCTGTAGGCGACTGCGCCAAATGATCTCTGCGCCGAGCATATGCACGAGCGTTGCACGCAGGCTCTTATCAGGATATGTGTTTGGCGCGTCGAGTTGCGCGGGCGTCAGCTTGCTGGCTTGCGCGAGGATGAGATCACGCCGCCAATAGTTGTAATCGATGAATTCGCGGATATCTGCTGCGTTCATTTCAGCTGCTCCTTAAAAAAGGCAACTGCGCGCGTCCACGCATCTTTGGCGGAGGGCTCGTGCATATCGCCGTGATCTGGATTCAAAAAGGCGTGACCTGCGTCTTTGTAAATGCGAAACTCAGCATCCTTGCCTGCCGCCTTATACAGCGACTCGATCTTGCGGACTTGGTTAATCGGAATGCCGCCGTCTAATTCTCCATACATCGCCAACACTGGCGCGCTAACTTTGGCGACATCCTCAGCCGTCGGGTCATAGCCGCCGCCGTACCAAGGCGAGATCGCGCCGAGATGCGGATAGCGCTGCGCCATGAGATAGGTCACAAAGCCGCCCATGCAAAACCCCATCATGCCAATTTTCTTGGGCTGCACGCCTGCGTTGTTGCGCAGATACTCGGCAGCGAGCGTGACCTCATCCAATGCGCGTTCGACATTGCCGCGCACGAGCATGATGAGCTTGCGCGCGTCATCTGGCTCGGTGGCGATTTTGCCGTGATACAGATCGGGCACCATCACGACAAAGCCCTCGCTCGCCAAACGATGCGCGATGTCGCGGATGTGCGGCTCGATGCCCCACCATTCTTGAATCAACACAATGCCCGGATAAGAGTGATCGTCGTCGGGACGAACGAGATAGCCTTGCGGCGATACATTGTGACGGTCGGTGTAAACGGTTTGCGCGTGAAGGATCATAGATTTATTCTCCTGTGAAGAGAGTCGAAGAATACAACAGTTTTGAGGGTTCCGTCGCTAACTTTTAGCAATCAAACACAAACCAACAAATTGAGTTACGCAAGCATTGATCGTCCAGCACCAGTTCGCGGATTGCTTTGGGCAATTGATCTCGTTGCCAATGGCACTCGTGCCTGCCTGCTTGATCGCGCTCAACTTTGGCTGCGGCGGCTTGCGCGGCTTTGATAGCGTACGCGGCGGCGCCTAGCTCGTGCGCAGCCACATGCGCCACACACGCCGACTGACCCGCGGCATACGCGGCAAATCGCGCCGCACCGCGCAGATCACGTGCTGCTGCCATCGCATGACCGCCAGCTGTGCGTGCTTGGGTCATTGAGACCTCGCCGAGTGTCCACGCACGAGCCTGAGCAATCGCCTGACGCGGGCGGTTGTCATCGGGGCGCACACTCTCAAAGAAATGCAGCACATGCTCGGCGCAATCGGCTGCCCACAGTGCCAACAGATGATGATCAGCGTCCGTCAGATTGCCGCCGCGCCGCACAGTGATAAATCGTGGGTCGCGGATTTTTGGCAATATCATTTGCGATGGTTTGTTTTATGCCTCACTCCACCTTCCTAAACTGCCGTTGATATAGCTCAGCATACAGACCGTGCCGCGCGAGTAGCTCATCGTGCTTGCCGCGCTCAACGATTTCGCCATTCTCAACGACCAGCACCATATCGGCATCTCGAATCGTCGAAAGACGGTGCGCGATCACAAAACTCGTGCGCCCTTTGAGGAGCTTCGCCAATGCCTTTTGGATCAGCGACTCGGTGTAAGTGTCCACCGATGAAGTCGCCTCGTCGAGAATCAAAATGCGCGGATTCGCCAAAATCGCGCGGGCGATGCCGATCAGTTGACGTTGCCCTTGGCTTAGTCCTGCGCCGCGCTCGCCGAGCTTGGTCTGATAGCCGTCCTTGAGCCGTGAGATAAATTCGTGCGCGTTTGCGGCTTGCGCGGCTGCCTCAACCTCAGCGTCGGTCGCGCTAAGTTTGCCGTAACGGATGTTGTCGGCAATCGTGCCAGCAAACAAGAAGCTGTCCTGCGGCACGCTCCCCATTTGCCGCCGCAGGCTTGCGCGTGTGTAGTCGGCGATGTTGTGACCGTCTACCAAGATTGTGCCGCTTGTTGGGTTGTAATAGCGGCTGAGCAGATTGATGATCGTGGTCTTGCCGGCGCCAGTCGGTCCGACAATCGCCACCGTGCTGCCCGCATTTGCCGCAAAGCTCACATGTTTGAGCACGGGTTTGGCAGGGTCGTAGGCGAATGAGACTTCTTGAAATTCGACGTTGCCAGCGATGGCAGGCAGGTCGCAATCTGGGCAGTTATCTTCTTCGTTTGGGCCGTCCACCAGATCAAAGATGCGCTCTGCGCCAGCCAGCGCCGATTGCGCCTGTGTGTAGATGGTGCTGAGTTGTTGTAATGGGCGGAAGAGCGTGGTGACGTATGCCAAAAACGCAACGACGATACCGATGCTCATTTGCCCTTGCACGACCATATATCCGCCCACGCCCGCGACAATCGCTGTCGCAACCGTCGAAAGAAAATCAATCAACGGTGTAAATGCCGATGTGACTGCCGTTGCGCTCATGTTGGCGCTGCGGTTAGCGGCGTTGCGCTGCGCAAAGCGTTGTTGCACGGCTTCGGTCTGATTAAACGCTTGCGCTACTTTGACGCCTGCGATCTCTTCTTGTAGGTTGGCTGACACGTCGCCGATGGTGCGGCGTGTGCGGCGATAGGCATTACGCGCGAGACCGCTAAAGATGTTTGTCATGATAAACATCAATGGGATCACCGTGAAACTCACCAACGCCAAAAACCAATTCTGAATCAGCATAGCGATGATGACACCGATCAACGCAAATATGCCGCCGATTACTTGCACCACGCCTTGCCCGAGAAACTGGTTGATCGTGTCGGTGTCATTTACAAGGCGGCTCATCAAGTCGCCGACTGGATTTTTGTCAAAGAAACTGATCGGCAGTTTTTGCACTTTTTCAAAGACGCTCTTGCGAATGTCAAACAACGTCTTTTGCGTGACGGCGCCCATGAGCACGATCTGATAGCGCGACGCCACAAAGCTGATGACAAAAATGACAAGCAAGATTAACATGCTGACGAGCAAGCCCTGTGAGTCTCCGCCCGGCTTGACGTAGCGGTCAATCGAGATGCCCATCCACGCGGGCCAAAATGCCTGCGCCGCCGCGCCAATCAGCGTAATCAAAATCATCAATATCGCCTCTCTTTTGTAAGGGCCGATGTATTCGAGCAAACGCTGGGTTGTTGCGCTTTGATTCTTTGGTTTTTCCGTCTCTTGTGAGGCTATTTGTTGTAACGATCCGGGATGTCCACCACGCATAAATTTCCTTTATTAAATGTTAAAAGCTAGCTATTTATTTTGTCATTCTGAACGAAGCGAAGCGGAGTGAAGAATCACTGATGCGTCTATTTGGATGCTAGAGGTTCTTCGGTTCATTGAGTCGCAGAATGACAAATCTCATGGCTGTAATTTCACTTCTTGATCTGCGAATCTAAAATCTCACCATACATCGCGCTCTCGCGCAGCAGGTCTTCGTGTTTGCCTTTGGCAATGAGTTTGCCGTCATCCATGAGCAAGATCATGTCTGCGTTGCGCACCGTGCTGAGTCGCTGCGCAATGACAAAGCTCGTGCAATCACTCATCAGTTGATCCAACGCCTGCTGAATCTGATACTCGGTCTCGGCGTCCACACTTGAGGTGCTGTCATCAAAAATCAAGATGCTGGGTTTGAGCAGTAGTGTGCGCGCGATGGCGATGCGTTGTTTTTGTCCACCGCTCAGTCCTACGCCACGCTCGCCAATGATTGTGTTGTATCCATCCGGAAACGCGAGAATGAAATCATGGGCTTGCGCG
>CAZVQE010000167.1:0-6013 GCA_964628875.1 uncultured Anaerolineae bacterium | reverse complement strand
TGATATATAATAACCTGTATGAAAGCTGTAGCGGAAAAAGCAAACCCCTTCGACTTTCTGCGCCCCCCTGTATTTAGTAGCAAGCAAAGCACCGTGCATGACATCTTGCTCAAAGCCATTGTGCGCGGCGAACTCAAACCCGGGCGACGCCTCATCATCGAAGACCTCGCCTCTCAGTTTGGCGTGAGCGCCATCCCTGTGCGCGAGGCATTACAACAGTTGCGCTCTGAGGGATTTGTATTGATGCAGCCACATATGGGTGCAACAGTCATGCCAATCGAGCAAACGCTCGTGCAAGAAATCTTTGAGATGCTTGAGGCGCTGGAGACTATCAGCGGGCGAGCTGCCTGCGTGCATATGACGCAAGATGAGCTAGCGCAATGTGAGCAAATGGTGCGCAAGATGGATTCACAACTCAGCGACCTCGATCAGTGGTCAGAATCCAATGTGCAACTACATGAGTTTATCTGCGACTGTGCGCACATGTCGCTTGTCAAAGACACGCTCACGCGCATGTTGTATCACTGGGATCGTTTGCGCTCGGTCTATCTCGCGGATGTATTTGCAAAACGCGTCGGCGAAGCGCAAAAGCAGCACTGGCAGATGTATCGCGCCATCAAAGCGCGCGACATCGAAAAGCTAGAGCAGATCGTGCGCGATCACAACCGATTAGCACGCGACTCCTACGACCGCCATCTACGACAAATGCTAGTGGCGGAGCAAGTATGAAAATAACAAAGGTCGCGCAACTCAGCGATGCGCAAAAATTTAGAGCGCATCTGACGCAGATCGGCGCCGACATTCCATTTGAGAATGAGGTTGAATGCGCGCCACAATCGCCACTCGCGCAACCGCTCGACACGCCGATCAAACGCATCGGCAACCGATTTTCAATTTTGCCAATGGAGGGCTGGGACGGCGAGACAGATGGCAAACCCAGCGACTTGACCCGCCGACGTTGGCGGCGCTTTGGATTGAGCGGCGCAAAGCTGATCTGGGGCGGCGAGGCAGTCGCGGTGCGCCCTGACGCACGCGCAAACCCAAATCAACTTGTTGCCAGCGAAGACAATCTGGCGTCTTTGGCAGAGTTGCGCGAGATATTGATCGCCGAGCATTACGCGCACTACGACAACACCGACGATCTTTTGATTGGATTGCAATTGACACACAGCGGCAGGTTTTCGCGCCCACACAGCAAAAAGCTTGAGCCGCGCATCGCCTATCGCCACCCCGTGCTGGATCGCAAATTTGGCATCGCAACTGACTACCCTGTGTTGAGTGATGCCGATATAGATGAGATCATCGAGGATGTCGGCAAAGCCGCGCGTCTGGCGCAACGCGTCGGCTATGAGTTTGTTGACCTCAAACATTGTCACGGCTATCTTGGGCATGAATTGCTGTCGGCAGTGGATCGAGACGGCAAATACGGTGGCTGCTTTGAAAATCGAGTGCGCTATCTGCGAAACATGGTGGCAGCTGTGCGCGCAAACGCCCCGCATATGGGCATCGGCGTGCGACTCAGCGCGGCAGATATGGCGCCATTCAAACCAAACAACAGCGACCGCACGGGCGAGATGGACTGGGTGGCGGGACAACCCTATCGGTTTGCATTTGGCGGCGATGGCACAGGCGCGGGTTTTGATGTGCGCGAGACGTTGCAATTTTTGGATGTGATGCATTCGCTTGGCATTCGGATGATTTGCATCACTGTGGGCAGCCCCTATTACAATCCACACATTCAAAGACCTGCTGCGTTTCCACCGAGCGATGGATATCAGCCGCCCGAAGACCCGCTGATGGGCGTAGCGCGTCAGATTCAGCTTGTCGCGCAGCTCAAACGCGCGCGCCCCGACATGATCTTTGTCGGCAGCGGTTACTCCTATTTGCAAGATTGGTTGGTAAATGTGGCTCAAGCCGTGCTACGCGCCAACATGACAGATGTAGTTGGCATCGGGCGAATGGCACTGTCGTATCCACAGATTTTTGCTGATGCGCTCGATGGCAAAGCACAAGATCGCAAACACGTGTGTCGCACATTTAGCGATTGCACCACTGCGCCGCGCAATGGATTAGTCTCGGGTTGTTATCCGCTCGATGAGTTTTACAAGACCCATTCACACAAAGCACAACTCGACGAAGCCAAAAAAAGTATGTAATCAAACGAACTTATCGTTGAGCAGCGATGCTCAGCGTCCTGAAACAAGATTCAAAAAGGAGAAAAATGAGTAAATTAAATCGAAGAAAATTCCTAAAAATCGCTGGCGTCGGAGCAGGTGCCGCGACATTGGCAGCCTGTGCGCCAGCCGCGCCGACTGCTGCGCCGGCAGCGCCCGCCGCCGCCAAGCCAGCCGCACCTGCCGCATCAAACGCGCCGGTCGAGCTGCGCATGGCGTGGTGGGGCTCGCAAGATCGCCATGACCGCACTATCAAAGTGATCGAGATGTTTCAAAAGAAATATCCGAATGTCAAGATCACCTATGAGTTTGCAGGCTTTGCAGATCACTTGACCAAGATGACAACCTACGCCGCGTCAAACAGCTTGCCTGACATCATGCAGCAAGACTATGCGTGGATCGCCGAGTGGGCAAAACGCGGACTTATCATCCCGCTTGAGCCATTTGTCGCTAGCGGCGATCTCAATTTCAAGGATGTGGATGACAGCTTCTTGAAAGGCGGTCGCGTAGACAACAAGCTGGTTGCGGTCAACCTTGGCAGCAACTCGCAGGTGTTTGCGCTCGATCAGTCTGCGTTTGAAAAGGCGGGCGTAGCATTGCCAAAATTTAACTGGACGTGGGACGACTTTGAGAAAATCGCGCAAACGCTGACTGAGAAAAATGGCGTGCCGGGCATGGGCGTCGGCGTGACCAGCGAACAAATTTGGAAGTCGCTGTATTTGGCGCAAGATGAGTGGGCATTTACCGACGATGGCACAGCGATTGGTTACAAGGATGACAAGCTGTTTGTTGATCACTTGAATCGCATGTTGCGCATGCAAAAGGCCAAGACCATGATCGGACGCGCCGAAGAGTTGGCTTCTTATGATGGCAAGAGCGTCGAGCAATTGCCAGTCGCGCTCAACAAGGGCGGGATGGATGCATTCTGGAGCAACCAGGTCGTTGCCGTGCAAAAGGCAGCAGGCGACAACCGCACAGTCAAGTTGGTGCCATTGCCACGCCCGGCGGGTGGCAAGTCGTCAAACTACATCAAGCCGTCGCAGTTCTTTAGCATTACACGCGACAGCAAGAACCCGAATTGGGCAGCCAAGTTCATAGACTTCTTTACAAATGACGTGGAAGCCAATGATGCGCTGTTTGCAGAGCGCGGCGTGCCAATCAACACGACCGTGCGCAACGGACTCATTGCCAAGCTCGGCAAAGCACAAAAGGAAATGTTTGACTATGTGGCAGCGGTGAGCAAAGACGTGCAACCGATTCGCCCGGCAGATCCTCCCGGCTACGCCGACCTCATCAAGAACGTTTACACGCCTCAAGTGATTGATGCAGTATTGTTCGAGAAGCTCAAGCCCGAGGATGGCGCTGCGCTCCTACGCAAGGAGACCAACGCCATTTTGGCAAAGAATAAGAAGTAAGTCGTCGAGTTCCAAGTTCCCAGAATCCAGTTCCCAGCAGTGGGCGCCAAGTCTGGGAACTTGGAACTACGAACTTGGAACTGAATAATGCGCCGACAAAATTTAGCTGGCTACCTGTTTATCTCGCCGTGGTTGATTGCATTTATCGCATTCACCCTATTGCCAATGTTGGCGTCATTGTATTTTTCTTTTACAAATTATTCGAGTTTGGATCCAGTGTGGAGCGCGCGTTGGCAAGGCTTTGACAACTATGTGCGCATGTTTACTGCCGACTCAAAATTTTGGAAGGCGGTGTATGCCACCGGGTTTTACGTGTTGTTTGCGATACCGCTGCGTCTGGCGTTTGCTTTGTTTTTGGCGATGCTGCTCAATACGCACCGCAATGGTGTCAGCATGTATCGCGCCGCGTTTTATGCGCCTTCGATAGTTGGCGGCAGCATCGCCGTCGCGGTCATGTGGCGTCAAGTGTTTGGCACCGAGGGTTTGGTGAATGCAGCCCTAGCGCTATTTGGAATTCCACCGCGCACATGGCTTGGCGACCCATCTACTGCCATTTGGACCTTGATTGCATTAGCCGTGTGGCAATTTGGCTCACCTATGTTGGTGTTCTTGGCAGGACTAAAACAAATCCCCACCGAATACTACGAAGCGGCGTCAATAGATGGCGCTGGCGCTTGGCGCAAATTTTGGCGCATCACACTACCACTACTGACGCCCGTGTTATTTTTTAACCTCATCATGCACTCCAGTAGTGGATTTATGGTGTTTACGCAGGCATTCATCATCACAGGCGGCGCGCCGCTGGATACGACGCTGTTTTATGCACTCTACATCTATCGCCGCGCATTTGAGTCGTCGCTTGAGATGGGTTACGCGTCCGCATTAGCGTGGGTGCTGTTGCTTGTCATCGCCATATTTGCCGCGCTTGTGTTTCGGTCTTCGTCCTCATGGGTCTACTACGAAAATAAGGAAGGAGCGTAATACATGGCACAAGCAATCACACATGCTTCTCCCACTTCAAAGATAGCTCGCTCAATTTTCTACCATGTGCTTGTCGGCGGGTTTGCGCTGCTCATGGTGTATCCGTTGCTGTGGCTCATCGCCAGTTCATTCAAGCCATCCGCCGAGGTCTTTCGCACGATGGCGTCCTTGATCCCGTCGCGCTTTACTCTAGACAATTACATCAACGGCTGGCGCGGCTTTGGCGGAATCACATTTGCCACCTTCTACGCCAACTCATTTTTTTACACCATCACCGCCACGATCATTACAGTGCTTGCCTCCGCCATCGTTGCCTATGGCTTTAGCCGCATCCAATTTGTGGGACGCAGCTTTTGGTTTGCGTGCATGATCATGACACTCATGTTGCCGCAGCAGGTCACCATCATCCCGCAATACGTATTTTTTAGCCAGCTTGGTTGGCTCAATACATTTTTGCCACTGCTATTGCCGCGCATCGGCGGACAAGCCTTCTTCATATTCATGATGATGCAGTTCATCCGCGGCATACCAAAAGAGCTCGATGAGGCTGCCGCAATTGACGGCTGTGGCAAAGGCGGCACCTTCTTTCGCATCATCCTGCCTTTGATTCAGCCAGCGATGGTCACTGCCGCCATCTTCTCGTTTTATTGGACGTGGGAAGAATTTTTGACGCCGCTCGTGTATCTCGGTCAGCCGCGTTTGTTTACGGTGTCGTTGGCATTGCGCTCGTTTGCTGACCCAGCCGCAAATACTGATTGGGGCGCTATCTTTGCAATGAGCGCGTTGTCATTGTTGCCCGTGTTCGTCATCTTCGTCGCCTTCCAAAAATACTTAGTTGAAGGCATCGCCACGACGGGCTTGAAAGGGTAGTTTTCTCGCCGTGCCAAGCACGTAAGCGAGTTCAAATTTAATCATGACTGTATCAACCAAATTACGCGTCGCCCAAGTCGGCTTGGGCGTCGGCAAACAACACCTCGCCGGATATTGCGCATTTCCTGACCTCTTTGAGGTGCGCACCATTTGTTCGCTTGAGGAGCCGGCGAATCGCGCCGCAGCTAGCGAGTTTAAGGTGCCACACACGACTACTTCATTTGATGAAGTGCTCAACGATCCAAACATAGACGTTGTGGATATCAGCACACCGCCCATGTTGCACAAACCGCAAGCCATCGCCGCCTTGCGCGCAGGCAAGCACGTCGTGTGCGAAAAACCGCTCTCAGGCAGTCTGCGCGATGTAGATGAGATGATCGCTGCCGAGCGCGCCAGTGGCAAACGCTTGATGCCGATC
Organism: uncultured Anaerolineae bacterium; assembly: GCA_964628875.1. Taxonomy (GTDB): domain Bacteria; phylum Chloroflexota; class Anaerolineae; order J036; family Brachytrichaceae; genus AQU-03. The sequence continues at coordinate 155 of CAZVQE010000167.1, read as the reverse complement.
TTTCAGTATCGCTTCGGACAAGGCTTGCAAAAGCTCAAGATGCTCCAACGCAAAGCGTTAACAGGCAAGGCGCATGTCGCCACCGTCGAGGTGCATTGGCGCCGCCGCGCCGATTACTACGCGGTGCCGTGGCGCGGCAAATTTGCGACTGAGCT
>CAZVQE010000166.1:0-6029 GCA_964628875.1 uncultured Anaerolineae bacterium | reverse complement strand
CGTTTAAGATGGGCTACGAGATATTTGACTGTGCGCTGCCAACGCGCGACGCACGACATGGGCGACTGTATATCGGCGACGCGCTGAGCGACTGGCGCATGCTTTACATCGCCGACGACAAACATATCAAGACGCACACGCCGTTGGATGCGGAGTGCGACTGTCCGACGTGTCAGACCTACTCGGTCGGCTATTTGCATCATTTGTATAAGATCAAAGAGACGCTCTACTATCGGCTGGCTACGCTGCACAATCTACGCTTTATGGCGCGACTGATGCGAGCGCTGACAGAATGAATGGATGACATGATGACACCCAAGATAGATTTTGTTGCGGCGCATGAGCGTATCCGTGCGCATGTGCGTGAGACTCCGCTCGACGCGTCGCTGGCGCTGAGTGAGCTGTGTGAGGCGAATGTGTATGTCAAGTGCGAAAACTTGCAATACACAGGTTCATTCAAACTACGCGGAGCAACCAACAAAATACGCGCGTTGAGCACCGAGCAACTCGCCCGCGGTGTCGTGACGGCGTCGTCCGGCAATCACGGGGCAGGTGTGGCGCATGCGCTACGTGCGCTTGATGCGCGCGGTATCGTATTTGTGCCGCAAGGCGCTTCGCCGACAAAGATCGCCAATATTCAGCGCTATGGCGCCGAGGTGCGCACGTACGGCACAGATGGCGTAGATACTGAGATTTATGCGCGCCAATTTGCCGAGCAAAATGGCATGACCTATGTCTCGCCCTACAACGACGCGGAGGTTGTCGCGGGGCAAGGCACGATCGGTGTCGAGATCGTGCAGCAATTGCCAAACGTGGACGCGGTGTTGATTGCGGTGGGTGGCGGCGGCTTGATCGGTGGCATAGCCGCCTATCTCAAATCGGTTGCGCCGCGTATTCGCATTGTTGGCTGTCAACCGCAAAACTCAGCCGTGATGGCGCGCTCGGTGCAAGCCGGTCACATCATCGAAGAAGAAGGATTGCCGACGCTTTCGGACGGTACGTATGGCGGAGTCGAGAGCGACAGCATCACCTTTGAGCTGTGCCAAAAATTTGTAGATGAGTTTGTACTGGTCAGCGAGGACGAGATTGCCGCTGCGATGCGCACATTTATAGATGCGCATCACATGCTGATCGAAGGTGCGGCAGGTGTAGCAATCGCGGCGTTGCTCAAGCAGCGCGGGCAATACATCGGCAAAAATGTCGTGGTCGTGCTGTGCGGCGCAAATATTAGCCGTGAAAAGTTGAAAGCGGTTTTGTGATTCAGCGTGAATTTGAGACACCACTATCAGTCCAATGGCTAGTTTGTGAATTAGAATTGAGTACTCAAATAAGTACTCAATAGCCTAAGAGGTGAAACATGATAGCAATTGGGATGCGCGAACTCAAAGAAAAAACGCGATCTGTGATAGATCGCGTGCGCGAAGGTGAAGAAGTTAACCTGACTTATCGAGGCAAGGTGATTGCGCATATTGTGCCTGCACAGCGCACCATTAAACAACGCAAAAAACTCAGTGCGGCATGGATGACCATGGACGATCTCGCAGGGCGTATCAGTACTGCCGCAAAAAATAATGCGCGCGATGATTGGCGACGAGAGCTATGAATACAAGTGTTGTTGTTACCGACGCGAGTGTGTGGGTGGCACGATTTATTGCGCAAGAACCTCACCATCAGGCATGTGTGACATGGCTTAGCAACTTTGCAAAGTCCGGTGGAGAGATTGTTGCGCCTGTGTTATTGCTTTCCGAAGTTTGCGGCGCGCTGAGCCGACGCACGGCACAGCCGCATTTGGCGCGAGCAGTGTATGACGCGATGACTCAATCGCCTGAGATCACATTTGTCGAAATCAATCATGAACTTGCACAACGCGCTGCGCAACTGACGATTAATCTCCAATTGCGCGGCGCAGACGCAACCTATGTTGCTTTGGCTGATAAACTCGGCGCGGCATTGATAAGTTTGGACGCCGAGCATCATCAACGTGCAGGCAAACTCATCCAGACTTTGCAGCCAGTGTAGATGTCCGACGTACTTGATGAGCTTGTGCGTGAGATTCACGCCAGCGCCAAATATCGCGCGATGTGTGAGGAGATCATCCGCACGATCGGCGAGCAAGAGCTGAGCAAACGCAGCAAACCAAAAGACGCGATCGAGGCGACGCGCAATCGGCTGCATCAAATTGGCGGCGCATTTTTGGATGGCAAGCCAAACTACGGCGCATGGCTCAAACAACTCGATCAAGTGGATGCCGCTGAGCGGCGCAGCCTCATTCGCAAATGGCTGCAACAACATGCCTCAACGCGCGAACGCCTGCCGATCCTCGATATGTTTTATGCGACGTTGTTTGCGCAGTTGCCGCCGATTCACTCAGTATTGGATGTGGCGTGTGGCTTAAATCCGCTCACGCGCGATTGGATGCCACTTGAGCCTGATGCGCACTACGTCGCGTGCGATATTTACAGCGACATGATGGATTTTTTGCATGCTTTCTTTGAATCGAGCGGATTGCGTGGAGATGCGATAGCTTGCGATGTGACGCGCAGCCTGCCGACGCAATTCTTTGACCTTGCACTGTTATTCAAGTGTTTGCCGTGCCTCGAGCAAATTGACAAGAATGCCAGCACTCGGCTGCTTGATCGGATTGACGCACGTCATTTGATCGTGACGTATCCGGTGAGTAGTCTCGGCGGGCGTGACAAAAACATGCGCGCCAATTATGAGCAACATTTCGCGCAGCTTGTTCATGAGCGCGGCTGGCGCGTGCAACGATTTGAATTTGAGAGTGAGTTGGCGTTTTTGGTGAGCAAATAAAAAAAGAGACTTGAAGATTAATCTCCAAGCCTCTTTTTGTTTTGCGCTCTTGATTCGGCGTTTAGCCCGCCGTTTGTTGCTGTCTAAATCTTGTGATGTCGTCGCGAATGTTCTTTGGCACAAATTGCGTCAGATCGTCAAATTTACGGCTGACCTTGTTTTTGTCTTCTTGTGCGGCTTTGATCCAATCTTGATACATCTTGCTTTGTACTTGTTTGAGGTCATCGTCACTCAGTGCGCGAGTTTCGCGTGCGAGTGGCAGTGCGATCATGTAGCTGCCATAGCTTGTTGTAAATACACCCGTTGGTTTGTTGATCGTGCCTTTGTCAAGCGCGTTGACCACCTCGATGCCGTAGCTGCCTTCGACGTTGGTTTGCAGCGTCCAATCTTCGACAGTGCCATTGCTTGCGATGGCACTGTCGGTGATGTTGTTGGTCTCGGTAATCAAACCTGCAAAAGAGATGGCGCCACTTGTTAATCTGCCCGCAGCTGCATTTGCCATCGCCTCATCGCCGAAGCGGAGGTAATCAAACTTGTAATACGTGCCAGTCTTGGGCGCATCCTTGCCAATTGCCGCTTGCAATTTTTCCTCGTATGCGCGTAGCACGAAGATGTCTTTAAAGTCTTGCTCGCTGTAGCCGTTGGCTGTATAAAAGTCAGTGCCGTTTTTTGTGATGGTCTGCAAATCGGCATCGCTAATCGAAGTCGGCTGAGCGCGCGGTTCACTGGTTGGCGCGGGTTGCGCAGTGCCATTGACCACTACGGTCGGACCCGGCGTATAGGTCGGAAACGGCGTCGGTGACTCACGATAAAAGCCAAAGTCACGCTCCAGCGTCTTTTGCCCTTCGTCAGTACTGACCGTGATGCCACGTGTGGCTGATTCTTGCTTGATCAGTTGCTCAGCGATCAATCCATCCAAGGCTTGCTTTGAGATTTGTGTCGTATCAATGCTAAATGAAAGCTGCTGGAGTTGTTGCTGATAGAGCTGCGCCATAAATGCCGCTTGGTCGCCGCCGTCCGCTACAGCCTGCTGCATTTGCTGATACAAGTTGTTGTATTGGTTGGCGACATTGGCGTAGTTGATCTTGATACGGCGCTCAAGCTGCGCGCGCGTGATATTGACATTGCCGACGGTGGCGACCGTCTGATTTGGCACAAAATAATACATCTGCAACAACGCCGCAATACTCAAAATCGCGACAAGAATCGCCGTAACGATGCTGCCATACACGATGATTTTGCGTGTTTGCGCTTCGTTGCTCACGCGAGGCGTCGGCAAGTCTGGCGCACTGCCGCGATAGCGCACATTGCGCATCGGCTTTTGCACGCCTTCTGCCTTGTTGGCATTCTCTGAGGTATTGCCTTTGTTCTTGTCTTGCATGTTCAAATCCGTTCAAAAAAAAAAAATTTCAAAAAGGAAAATCTTCTTCACTCGGTAGATCTTCCGCGTCCAAATATTGCCCGCGTCGGTCACTCAACACCAGCATTTCATTTGCCACAATTTCTGTGCGATGGTGTCGCTTGCCGTCTGCGTCGTCCCAGCTGCGCGTCTGCAACCGACCCTCTACATAGACCCAAAAACCACGCTTCAGGCGTTCCTTGCAAATTTCCGCGAGATTGCCCCATGCGACTACGTTAAACCATTCGCTCTCTTGTTGGCGCTCGCCTTCAGGTGATTTCCATTCGCGCTTTGTTTCGACCGCCATCGTAGTCACTGGTTTGCCACTCGGCGTGTAACGCATCTCTGGGTCACGCCCGAGCTGACCGATCAACATTACTTTATTCAGCCCGCGCATAGGTCACCTCACTTAGGTGCGGCGTTTGCTATTTTTGCGAATGGCATCTGTCGCGCGCCTACTCGGCTGCGGGTTGAGCTACTGGCTCAGCCACTGCCTCAGGCGCAGCTTCTGCCGCAGCTTTTGGCTTGCGCACCTTTTGTGGCTTGACCTCTTCGTACTTGACGACGAGGTGACGAATGATGTCCTCATTGAGACGAATGCGCTGCTCAATGCGCTTGAGCGCCGCTGGCTCAAGATCGCACATCATAAACACATATTGCCCCTGTGTAAATTTGCGAATGGGATAACCTAACTTGCGTATGCCCCACACATCTGTTTTGGTGATCGCTCCGCCATCCGCGGTCAAAATCTCTTTGACCTTGTCCATCAATGCCGTCATATTTGTGGCATCTACATCTGGCTTGATGACCAGCGTTACTTCATATTGATTCATTACTTTTTATTCCTTCCTTGGTAGTTTTCGCTTCAAACTGCTTCATTGCACTGTTTGACACATTGCCAAAAAAACGGGCTGCCGAAGCAAGCCCGTATGCTGCAACGAAGCGGAAAGCTGCAAATTCCTTTGCAGAACGGCTGAAAATGATATCACAGTTAGGTATACTCGTTGCGATTTGCGATCCATATTTGCCTGCAAATATTTATCCGCGAATCGAGATCGCACATGACCTCATTCACCTCAAAAATCAACCCGCCACTGACCGTGTCCATTGTGGGTGTCGGACTCATGGGCGCATCGCTGGCGCTGGCGCTGCGTGAATCAAAAAACGCGGCGCGCTATGGCAAGCTCATCGGCGTGGCGCGCCGCGAAGACACAGTGCGCGAGGCGCTGCATCGAAAAATTGTTGATGAAGCTACGACTGACTTTGCGCGAGGTGTTGCTGAGGCGGACGTCATCGTGTTAGCGACGCCGGTGCGTACCTCGATCGAGCAGATTCATGCGCTGGCGAATGTGGCTCGCACGGGCGCAATGGTCACCGATCTTGGCAGCACCAAAGGCGACGTCATCGCCGCGATGGATCAACTGCCTGAGCGATTGCGCGCGGTCGGCTCGCATCCGATGTGTGGCAAAGAGACCTCAGGCATGGATGTGGCTGAGGCAAATCTGTATGTTGGACGACCTTGGATTCTCACGCGCACACAGCACAGCGACGACGCGTCGTTTGACACGATCAAACAAATGGCTGTGGATGTCGGCGCGGTTACGCTCGAGATCGAAGCCACACGGCACGACGCAGTATTGGCGATGGCAAGCCATCTACCATATGCCGTCGCGCTCGCGCTGATGACGACCGCTGATGCCGCCAGTCACAACGATGATCTCATTTATCGTGTGATGGCGGGCGGCTTTCGAGACACGTCGCGCGTCGCTGCGAGCGACGTCACCATGTGGACAGACATCTTGCTAACCAATAAATCCGC
>CAZVQE010000165.1:0-6034 GCA_964628875.1 uncultured Anaerolineae bacterium | reverse complement strand
TACGGCACGGGTTGCTTCATGTTGATGAACACCGGCGCAAAACCGATTCACTCAAAAAATGGACTGCTGACCACGCTCGCCTACAAAATCGGCGATGCACCTGCCGTGTATGCGCTCGAGGGTTCGATTGCGATTGCGGGCGCGCTAGTGCAATGGCTACGTGACAATCTCGGACTTATCGCTCAGTCGAGCGATGTCGAAGCGCTCGCTGAGTCTGTAACCGACAATGGCGGCATCTATTTTGTGCCAGCGTTTTCGGGCTTGTATGCGCCGTACTGGCGCAACGACGCGCGCGGGGTCATCGTCGGGCTGACGCGCTATGTGAATAAAGGTCACATCGCGCGCGCGACGCTCGAAGCCACCGCCTATCAGACGCGCGAGGTGCTAGACGCCATGAACGCCGATAGCGGCGTCAAACTGCGCGCGCTCAAAGTGGATGGCGGCATGACCGGCAACGAAGGGTTGATGCAGTTTCAATCGGACATACTCGGCGTGCCCGTCGTGCGTCCGCGCGTGGCTGAGACCACCTCGCTCGGCGCAGCCTACGCGGCGGGTCTCGCCGTCGGCTACTGGACGCGGCTCGACGACCTACGGGCAAATTGGGGCGTCGCCAAAGAATGGCGTTCGCGCATGGATAAACGCACACGCACGAAACTTTACGCCGGCTGGAAGAAAGCCGTCACGCGCACGTTTGATTGGGTGGGGTGAGATTCATGTGCAACACAAAGTGATTGTCCACTTGATAAACCGTTAGTTCGTATGTGCTAAAGCGGTTTCAAGCACTGGATCGCGACCCGCGAACCAATCTTTTGAACTCAGTTCAACTTTAATATGAGGTTCGATGCTGGTTCTTTTATCTGTTGGGGAGCTTTTCTCCCAATAGCGTGTGGAAATCCATGCCTCAATCTTTGAGTTTGGCAGCGTGTAGGTGCGCGTATCTCCGTATAAATTTGGACTGCCGCCCATAGGTTCGCCCACAATAATTGCTTTTGTGCGTGTCTCCACTTCCGTGAGAAAATTGGATGCTGCGGAAAATGTATTTCTGCCACTCAATACATACAATTTCCCCGGCTGATTGATGAGTTCATTCATCAAGAAGATAAGCAGAGGTCCGTATGTGTGGTTGTCGCCGCCGCCATTTTGGCGAATATCAAGGATGACGCGTTTTGCCTTTGTCTGCTGAAATATTTTTAATGCATCTTGCACAAAATCATATAGACTTCCATTTTTATTTGTATCTCTGACCTGGTTGTATTGAATGTAAAGCGCATCCCCGTTGGCTAATGTTGTCATCCAAAAACTCTCAGTTCGACGCGCGGTCCAGGTCATTTCGGGGCGAATAGGCAGTTGAAATAGCGGCATTTTTGAACGGAACTCGCTAGGGCTTATGACAGGTGGATTCACATTGACCAATGTCCCATCGCGCATGCGTAGCTCAAAATTTGGATGAGCAATATCGTTGATGACGCCGATTTCTTGTAATAGCTCTGGAAGGAGAAGATAGGTTGGGGCAAGAAATTTTAGCCAATATTCATTGTCGTGTTCAATATACTCGCTCAGTTGGTCCAGTATTTTTTTTATGGGTTGCCCGTTCACATTAACAATTTCGGCCCCAACATACTTATTATTTTCAAGATCAGATTGAATTACAAATACACCATCGCTAAATTGGTACAAGCGAAAATCATACAGATGCCAATCCATAGCTGACTGCCCAAAAAAGATACGCGTATGACCGTCAAACATTGCACAGATACGCATTAGTCCCGCTTTGATCTGGTTGGCATCCATTTTAGGAATGTTGTCATATAGCTGTTGTACACGCGAGTTAAACGACGATTCGTTATTTTTATAAAATGCCTTGGGGTGGCCCTGTCGTATTGCGAAAGCAAGAACCGTCAAATCTTCGCGCCAAGCATCAGCTTGGGTTGTTTTCATCGGCGCAACGGCGATTACAAACTCTACGATACGCCTCACAAGATCATCTCTATACGCGCTGTTGAGCAAGTCGACGCCATGTGCGCTATCCTCATAGATGTGAATTGATTTTGGAGCAGTCGCATGATCGTATAGCCATTGCACTTCACTCGGAGAAACTATTGAGTCTTTAGAAGATGTAATAAACAGCTTAGGCGATTTGATATTGTTCAGGTCATTTTCGTTGATTGAAAGCGACTCGGCGCGATAGGGAGCGCCAAGGGAAACCACTCCGCTCACATCAGAATTTGACCCTAATTTGATTGAAGCGATTCCTCCCAGACTGCCTCCTATGAGCACAATACGTCGTGCGCCATTGTCCCGAGCAAATTGCAATGCGGCGCGCGCGTCTTTGAGCGCTGATTGCCAATCCGTTGCGCCGCCAATACTTGCGTTTGTGCCACGCCAATCGTAGGTAAGTATTGAATATCCTGTTTTGCGTAATTCATCAACCAGTGGTTGCCATCGTTCGCTTCTGCCATCTCCATTACTCGATAAGATGATCCACGTATCTCCGGCTACCCACTGTTTTGCAAACAGCTCTATTTCATCTGTTGTTTTTAAGCGAAACGATTTTCCGTCATAGGATAGCGGAGTCTTTGTGGCTACAGGCGTAGGCGTGAGGGTTGTCGTAGGAGATTCTTGTAGGAGTGTTGCTGTGCGCGTCGGCAAAGTTGTAGGTGCATTTGCGCATGCCGAGAGTGTGATAGCCATAAGCAAAAATAGATTACGCATCATGCTCTCAATATAGCTTGCATATGGATGCGTGTCGCCCTCAGAATTGATGGATATTAATTGCTTGGTATGCGCTTGCGATGATCTGGGTGCGCCGATGTACGCCAAGTTTGGCATATATGTGTTTGCAGTGCCACCTCACTGTGCTGACAGAAATATTCAGCTCGCGTGAAATATTTTCGTCGCTGAATCCATTCATCAGTTTCCCCAGCACTTCACGCTCACGCGCGCTCAAGTTTTTTAGTGGGACATGTTCATTCCACTCTTGAATTTCTGAATTGATGTAACGTTCCAGTTCGACAGCTTGCTGTGTCGCGATTTGTCTGGCATGCCGAGCCAGATCATGAGCTTGATTTGCATCCCCTTTTTGATAATTCATCGTTGCCAGTTTTGCTAGAGCAAGAACTTGCAATAATGCGTGATTGGCATTTTGCGCATGCGCGATCGCAATCGTAAATTCTCGTTCTGCTTTCTCCAGCTCTCCGCGAAACACGTGATTCAACCCTTGTTCGTTAGCGATCACGCTTGCTAGCACGCGATCATTATCTGGCAACAACTTACGCGCTTGCCTTAAATACATATTGGCAACATCCCACCGCTTTTGGCGGCGCGCAACAATCCCTCGAATCAGCGCCAGTTGAGTTTGAATGCTACGCGCATTGAGCTTATTCAATTTCGGTCTTTGCGCGGAGTGTTGTATCAGGCGAGTGTTGTGTTCTGCTTCAGATGCGGCCCATTCCGCATGATGAGGCTCATCCCCCAAGCATAACGACCAAGCAAGCCACATGCTTAATTCTGGGTTTTGGTTGCGCATTTTCTGCGGCACAGCTGCACACCAGACTTGCAACTCAGTAATTTTGCCGTTGCGCATAAGTGTCTCGGCGTGCTCCGAAATCAGTTCGCCCAAACACACAGTGTTTTGAGAGAAATTATTTGCGCGCTCGATTGATGAGTAACTGAGCGCAATTTCCTGTAATCGCGCATCGGTTACAAAATCCGATTTTCCAATATAACGTTTATGCAGTTTGCCTTGCACGCGCCGATAGGCATACCAATAGACTTGTTGGTTCCTGATTTCACATCGCGCGGTAAATGTTAAGTTGTAGTTGGAGTATCGAAATGCCAACCCTTTCCTCACCACTTCACTCCAATGATCTGTTGTGGGCGTTTGTGTTGGATCGCGTCGTGATTTTTTATGAATGAACTGAATGTATCACAGGTTACCCACAGTTGCCCAAACTCTAGCTTCTCCTGACCGTCCTGCGCGTCGGCGGCGCATTCCACGGATCTTCGGGCCACGGATGTTTGTTGTAGCGCCCGCGTAGCTCCTTGCGCACCTCTGGATACGTGTTATTCCAAAAACTGCGCAAATCCTGTGTCACCTGAATCGGGCGTTGCGCCGGCGACAGCAAATGCAGCGTTACGCGCATGCGCCCATCATTCACCGTCGGCGTGTCGGCGCACCCAAACATCTCTTGCAGCTTGACCGCCAGTTGTGGCGGCGCGCCATTCATGTCATAGCTCAGCCGTATGCGCGAACCGCTCGGCACGCTCACATGTGTCGGCGCGAGACGGTCGAGCTGTGCCAGCGCACTATGACTCAGCAATCCGCGCAACATCATGATGCCATCCAGCCGCGCAAAGTCCGCGCGCTTATTGACCGCGCTCAGATGCGGCGCGAGCCATTCATCCAGCCGCGCGAGTAGCGCCTCATCACGCACATCAGCATACTCGTCGCCACGCCAAATATGCAATGAGCTGACCCGCGCGCGCCACTCATTCACCGCGTCCGACCACGCAAAGATACGCAGCCCCTCTTTGCGCACGACCGCGCACAGTGTCTCGATCTTTTGTTGAATGGGACTCTCAGCCAACGCTTTGCTCGACAGCACCAGCTCGCCCACGCGCTGTTCGCGGCGCGCCACCAATGCACCAGCGCGCTCGTCCCAGCCAACAACATCCTGCGGCGTGGCGAGCGGCGTGACATCATCCTCGTGTAACGGCGCAGCTAAAAACGCGCGTCCCTCGACCGCACCCGCGTCCATATGCGCCACCGCAAGCCAGCGCTGATGCGTCAGCGTGTCATTGGCTGTGAGCGATACGCCGCGCCCGCCTGAGAGCTTGTAGCGCGTCTCATCGTTGGCGCGTTGTTGCGCGATTCGATCCGGATACGCCTGCATCACGAGCCAGCCGATGTCATACGGATCAGGCGTGTCGTTGTCTATGGGTGAATCAAGCTCGCGCCGCCATTGGCTCGCGGCTTGTTCGATGCGCGCGAGCAGACGCGCGTCGCTGTTGTGAATCGCGCGTTTTGTGGCGCGCCAATATCGCAGCGCCTCGACGCGCAGGCTCAGATCAGCGCTATCGCCGCGTAGCAATGGATCGCGCTCATCGAGTAACGCCACCACATCTGTTGCCAACGCGCACAGTCTTGCGTCGCGCGTGCGCGATTCGAGCAGCGCATGCGCCAGACGTGGATGCGTCGGTAGCTCCAGCATCGCCCGCCCGCGCTCGCTCAAATTTTTATTGGCGTCGAGTGCGCCGAGCTGTGTCAGCAGCTCCTCTGCTTGTCGGATTGCGCCAACAGGCGGCGCTGTGATCCAGCTCAATGCGTTCACCTCGCGCATGCCCCATTGCGCCAGCTCCAGCCGCAGCGCCGCCAGATCGCTCTCGACGATCTCAGGTCGGCGTGTGGCACCGAGTCGCGCATGCGTCGCCTCAGTCCATAGCCGCATACATGCACCCGCCGCGAGCCGCCCCGCGCGACCGGCGCGTTGGTCGGCGCTATCGCGTGTGATGCGCACGGTCTCGAGCCGCGTCAGTCCGCTGCTGGCATCAAAGCGTGGCGCGCGCGTGTAGCCGCTGTCCACCACGACGCGTATGCCTTCGATGGTCAGCGAGGTCTCGGCGATTGAGGTCGCCAGCACGACTTTGCGCGCGCCGTCGGGGTCAGGCAAGATCGCGGCTTGTTGCGCATCGAGCGACAGATCGCCATACAGCACACAGATGCGCGCGCTGATGTTACGTTCGCGCAGATCCGCCTCCGCGCGTTGAATCTCACCTGCGCCGGGCAAAAACGCCAGCACATCGCCATCTTGTGATGGCATCACGCGCGCCACTGCGTCGCTGACTTGTTGGGCGATGGGCGCATCTGAGTCGCGCGCGGCGTAGCTGATGCTCACGGGGAATTGACGACCCTGTGCGCTGACAATCGGCGCGTTGCCAAGCGCGCGGCTGAGCGCGTCGCCATCCAGCGTCGCCGACATTATGAGGATGCGCAGATCATCGCGCAATGCGTGTTGCGCCTCGCGGCACAGCGCCA
>CAZVQE010000164.1:0-6054 GCA_964628875.1 uncultured Anaerolineae bacterium | reverse complement strand
TGTTGCCCGCGATCACAAAATTTGCGCACCGTTGCAGCGGCAAATGCGCGGCTGATTTTTCGCTCCAGATGTGCACGCCGACTTCGTTGCGGGTGAATTGATTTTTGCGCAGGGTCGTCTCGTGTGTCTCGACGCAGTCCGGAAAATACGCGCCAAACGTCGCCTGCGCGCTCGACCAAAATTGGCAACCGACTGCATTCTGCTCAAACACGTTGTCGGTGATTGCGTTGTGATGTCCATGTTCGATGGCGATACCGGCGATGCGATTTTGTCTGATCGTGTTTTGCTCTAGCGTGGTCTCACTCGAGTAACCCAGCCAAAAGCCGTAGTTACAGGCATCCGCGCGATTGTGACGAAAGACATTACGCTGAGAGAAAGTCGCCTCAAATGCGATGTTGGGGCTAAAGCTGCCGTCGTTGTGTTCAAACACGTTGTCATTGCACGGCACCTTGATCTGATCTTTGTGAAAGCCGCCCAAGAACACACCATCGCCGCCGCTGCGCAACATGTTGTGGCGGATGACATTGCGCGATGAGCCACACATCATGACCAGTCCGGCGGCGTCCGCGCCATTGTGATAGTGACCCGTGCGCGCGTGATCGGCGTAATGGTAGATGCGGCTGCAAAAATCCGCCGTGTTGTGTTCGATCTTATTCAGCGACGACTCGTACATCAGCACGCCCGCGCCGCTGTTAAATGAAGCCTCGTTGCGCGCGACTTCCACATTCTCACAACGATAGAGCATGACTCCATTTTGCTGATGCTGCACATCGTTGTCTGTGATAAAGCTATCTCGCACGCCGTTGCAAAAAATCGCGCCACCGTAGGCTTGCGATTGATCAAGCCACACATCCAAAAACACATCAGGTCCAGCTAGCTCGTGCGTGCGCGTGATCTGATTACGCTGCAAATGGAGGTTCGCGCACGCATTCGCCCAGATGCCGTGATAGTAGCGCTCGACACGCAAATGCTTGACCGTCACGCCTGTGCGCCGATTGATCGTCACGCCGCGTGTGCGTTGGCGCGCGCGTGATGCCTCGCTCTCGCTGTCGTCGCCGACGATCAGCGCGCCATTGCCATCTAACGTGACGCCATCTGCTGCGATCTCAATTCCATGCGGCAAAAAATACACGCCCGGCACAAGCTTTGTGTCGCGCGTGATCTTCATGCCGTCTTCGGGCGTGACTTGATTCATATTGAGTTGGATGTGAGTTTTAGAGCTAAGAGTAAATTTGTCATTCTGAGCGGAGCGAAGAATCTCTAGCGCGTCAGAGATTCTTCGTCACGCAACCTTGCTTCGCTTTGTTGCGCTCCTCAGAATGACGGATTTACGCTCATCCTGAAAATCCAAAAAATCTGCGTCCCATTATTTATTTACGGTTTTGAATTCGGCACGCGCAGCAGCGAGCTTGTCAGGGTGCGCGATCAGGTCGAGCGCAGTTAGCGCCATCGCCTTTGCCGCGATAATCATTGCGTTCATGCCTTCGTCGCTGCCAGCGGCCTCACGAAACTCATTGGTGTGTGGCGCGATGCCGCGCGCGCCGATCTTGACATACGGGTGAATGGACGGCACGACTTGGCTGACATTGCCCATATCGGTGCTGCCGAGTCCGCCGCCTTTGCTATCTTCGAATGGCACACCGAGCTGAGTCAGTCTTGCGGCGAAAATGTTTTCCATCTCGTTGTTTGAGATCATGTTGTCGTAGCGTGATGCCTCGATCACCTTGAGCTCGCAGCGCGCACCCTGAGCCAGTGCTGCAGCTTCTGCACACCGCTTAAATTTTTCGAGCGCCTCGTCTGCGTATTTGCGATCTGCCGCGCGCACGCGAAACTTTGCGCTGGCGTAGTCGGGCGTGATGTTGGGCGCTTGACCGCCGCTCATGATGATGCCGTGTATGCGCGTGTCACTGCGTAGATGTTGGCGCAGCGCATTGACATTGTTAAAGGTTTGAATGATGGCGTCGAGCGCGTTGATGCCGTCTTCTGGATTCGCGGCGGCGTGCGCGGCTTTGCCATACATGTGCACCTCGCACGTGCTGGCGGCGAGGCTCTCAGCATGGATGCCACTGCGATCAAGCGGATGAAACATCATCGCAGCGTCCACCTTATCAAACACACCACGATTTGTCATGAGCACTTTGCCGCCGCCGCCTTCCTCGGCCGGAGTGCCGATCACTTGCACGCGCGCGGGCAATTCATCAATGACCTCCTTGAGCGCGAGACCTGCGGCGAGCGCGGCGCACCCGATCAGATTGTGACCGCAGGCGTGACCCAAGCCGGGTAGCGCATCCATCTCTGCGATAAACGCAATCGTGGGTCCCTCGTTTTTGCCTGCCGCGCCAACAAACGCGGTCTCGATGTCGGCAGTGGCGCGATCCACCTCAAAGCCACGTTGTTGTAATTTGTCGGTGAGCAATCCAGAAGTGCGCACTTCTTTGTAGCCAATCTCTGGGTGTGCGTGTATGTCGCGGCTGATGGCGATGATCTGCGCGCGATCACGCTCGATGACTTCAAGAATGCGGCTTTCTATTTTCTTGACTTGAGCGGGGGAAATTTTTGCTTTTTTAGACATGATGAATGCGGATACAATAGATATTAGATTATTCTAATCCCGACATAGGAGAAACTTTTTGAAAGGCTTATTACGCATTTCTCGCGCAATAGATAACTTTGTTGAGCGGCTGGGCGTCGTCGTCAATTTTTTGGTGCTGCTGGTGATCGTAGTTGGTTTTTTGAATGTGGTTTTGCGCTATGCAGGGCGTTGGACTAACTCTGATTTGTTTGGCGATATCACCAAAGCCATCACCGGCACAGCCATGCCGCAAAATGCCATCATCGAAGCGCAATGGTATTTGTTTGCGATCATGTTTTTCTTGGGTTTCCCCTACATCCTCAAGCATGGTGTCAATGTGCGCGTGGACTTTTTGTATAGCAAATGGAATCGTCGCTCACAAGCTGCGGTAGATTTTTTTGGCACACTGTTGATTTTGATTCCATTTTGTTTGCTAGGCATCTATGTTGCCATTCCAAATGTCGTGCAGTCGTGGGGCTATAACTCATTCAAACCAACCTCTGATTTATTGGCATGGCTTGGCGATTTGCGTTCGACGGGCGCTTGGGAGATGTCGCCTGATCCGGGCGGATTGCCGCGCGCGCCGATCAAGTCATTCATCATCGTTGCATTTGTGTTGTTGCTGTTGCAAGCCATCTCGCAAGCGATCAAATATTTTGCAATTATGCGCGGCGGCGTCGGCAGCCAAGAGGCTGAGCGCATGATTCAAAAAGATGAACAGCCTGAGGTCGTGACTGTAATCGAAGAAGCGCAAGAGCGAGCGAAAGAAATCGCTGCGTGACCCATTCAACTTAAGCATAAAAAAGGAAACCTAAACACACATGCTATTTCAACAAGCAAGCGGCGGTTATGAATGGTTGGCGATCATGATGTTCGCTGGATTCTTTGTGATTTTAATGAGTGGCTATCCGGTCGGCTATGGCTTTGCTGGCACAGCTATCTTTTTTGGTTTAACTGGTCTCGCAGTTGGCGCGTTTAACTTTAACCTCACGCGGCTCTTGCCAAACAAGTGGTTTGGCACGATGTCGGATATTCAGCTTTTAGCCATTCCATTCTTCATCTATCTCGGCTCCATTCTCGAAAAATCAGGACTCGCCGAAGAACTGCTCGAAACGACGGGAGTGTTGCTTGGCGGGCTCAAAGGCGGCTTGGCGCTGGCGGTGGTCATCGTCGGCACGCTGCTTGCGGCGACGACGGGTGTTGTGGCGGCGACCATCATTGCTATGGGCATGATCTCGCTGCCGACGATGCTCAAGTACGGCTATGACAAAAAACTTGCGACTGGCACGATCATGGCCGCAGGCACGCTCGCGCAGATGATTCCGCCGTCGCTTGTGTTGGTGCTACTCAGCGATCAGCTCGGGGTGGGCGTCGGCGACTTGTATGCGGGCGCGTTGATTCCCGGGTTGTTGCTGTCAGCGTCTTATGCGATCTATGCGGTGGCGTACGCCTACCTCAAGCCGGGTTCTGCGCCAGCATTGCCACCTGAGGCGCGCACCACGCGCGGGTGGGCGCTGGTCGTGCGCGTCATCAAGACATTTTTGCCGACGGTGGGCATTATTGGCGCGGTGCTTGGCACGATCTTTGCGGGTTTGGCGACGCCGACTGAGGCGGGCGCAGTTGGCTCGGTGTTTGCGGTGCTGTTGGCGCTATTAAAAGGGCGGTTGTCGTGGAAAGTGCTAAAGGAATCGGCAAATGCCACCGCGCGCACTACTGCATTAGTCATCATCATTTTGTTTTGTTCGACATCATTCACGTTGGTGTTTGGCGGTCTCGGCGGCGATAAATTTTTGATCAATGCGCTATCTAATTTGCCGGGTGGTCAGCTTGGATTTATCTTGGTGGCGCACCTCGCAATCTTTTTGCTTGGCGTATTTCTTGAGTTTGTTGAGATCACCTATCTGGCGATGCCACTACTCGTGCCTGCTGCTGAGCTTATTATTGGGCGCGACGACTATGGCATGGTTTGGTTTGGCATCATGATGGCGGTCAATTTGCAAATCGCTTTTATTTCGCCACCGGTGGGATTTTCGCTGTTTTATATGCAGTCGGTTGCGCCCAAAGACAAAATCAGCACAGCAGACATTCACACCAGCGCCATCCCATACGTCATCATTCAGCTTATCTTTCTTGTGATCGTGTCGCTGGTGCCTGAGATTTCAAAATGGCTGCCGCGCGCGCTTTATACGCGCTAGTCACCTGCGCGCAAATCAATTCAACGAAAACTCGGAGTATCGCCCCGAGTTTTTTGTTCGTAGCAAATGTGTTGTGCGCGCGTATAGCATTCGTCCATCAAGTTTTTGGTGTGTGCTTATCATCAGATTGCTCATCTATAATCGTTTTTAGCGATGGACTACATACAAAAATTACTCGGCAAAAATGAGCGCATTGCTTTGATAAAACATCGTCATTGGATCACATGGCGACCGACGTTGTTACTGTCGTTGATTCTTATTGCGCTGATCACAGTCGGTAGTTTGTTGTTTGGCAGCACGTTGTTGCCCGGGTTTGGCTATGCTGGGCTGTTGTTGAATGGAATCCCGCTCACCCTCATGCTGTCTGCGTATCTGCGCTGG
Organism: uncultured Anaerolineae bacterium; assembly: GCA_964628875.1. Lineage (GTDB taxonomy): Bacteria > Chloroflexota > Anaerolineae > J036 > Brachytrichaceae > AQU-03. The sequence goes on along the minus strand of CAZVQE010000164.1, from coordinate 906 downwards.
AGCAACGAGCAATTCATCGTCACCAATCGCCGTATCATCCAAGTGGATGGCATCATCAATAAACACACCATTGACTCGTCGCTCGACAAAATCAATGATGTCGTGCTGAGTCAATCGTTCTTTGGACGCATGTTGGGTTACGGCGATCTTGAGATTTTGACAGGCAGCGAGGTCGGCGTCAATAAACTCACTTGCATCCAAGATCCACTCGAATTTAAGCAAGCCATGCTCAATGCAAAAGAGAGCCTGCGCGATACACACGCCGACAGCGCCAGCGATGCGCGAGGCACGCTGACGACCTCGCTTGAGGAGCTAAACACATTGCATCAAAAAGGCTTAATCACCACCGAAGAATTTAACACCAAGCGTCAAAAGTTACTCGATCAAATCTAAGACAAGTTTTTAGTTATTAGTTGTTAGTGTTTAGCGGCTTGTTACGCTACACATACTAAGAACTAATCACTACGAACTAAGAACTCATCAATGTCCGAATTTATCATCCAAGGCGGCGCGCGATTACATGGAGAGGTGCGCCCAGCCGGCAACAAAAACGCCGCGCTCCCGCTGATCGCCTCGACACTACTCACCACAAAACCCGTCACCCTGCACAATGTCCCGCGCATCCGCGACGTGATGACCTTGCTGCGATTGCTCCAATCGCTTGGCGCCAGCGTCACATGGAGTGGCGATCACAGCGTGACGATCAATGCCGCACAGATTGACGCCAAGCGGCTCGATCCGCAACTATGCCGCGAGATTCGCGCGAGCATCTTGCTGGCGGGTCCCATGCTCGGACGTTGTGGCAATGTCACATTGCCACCGCCGGGCGGCGACGTGATCGGGCGGCGACGCCTCGACACGCACTTTTTAGCATTTGAATCGCTCGGCGCGAATGTCAGCGTCAAC
>CAZVQE010000163.1:0-6074 GCA_964628875.1 uncultured Anaerolineae bacterium | reverse complement strand
TACCGTTGCCGCTACAACGCGAGCAGTTTTCACTGCGCGTGAGTTCGATTTCTTTTTCGACGCCAAATACAGCTTCGAGAAAATCGAGCTTTAGGTCGTAGCGTAGATCTGCGCCGCGTCTCGGCGTGCGCCGCGCTTGTTGCGCTGCTGAGCGCGTAAATCCGCCGAAAAACTCATTAAAAATATCGTTGATGTCAGTGAAGCCCTCGAAGCCACCTGCTCCAAATCCACCTTGCGCTGCGCTGTGACCAAAGCGGTCATATGCAGCTCGTTTTTGTTCGTCGCTTAGCACTTCATAGGCTTCGCCGACCTCTTTGAATTTGGCTTCAGCCCCAGTTTCTTTGTTGACGTCAGGGTGATATTTACGCGCAAGCTGACGAAACGCTTTTTTAATGTCGTCGGCGCTGGCGTTTTTCTCAACGCCCAGCACTTCGTAATAATCTCGCTTGGATGCCATCGTGTTCGATATTTTTCAGCAGTGAATAACTGATTGAAAAATGCTCAGACGCCTGAGTTTGAATCAGGCGTCTGGCATTCAAAATTTACTTGCTTTCGCGGAATTCGCCGTCCACGACATCGCCGTCGTTGGGCGGATTGTTGCCACCATCGGCGTTTGGCGTGTCACCCGTTGGTGGCGTGCCCGTATTTTGGTACATGGCAGCGCCGGCGTTTGAGATCGCATTTTTGAGCTGCTCGGTCGCGCTCTTCATGTCATCAGCGTTGTTGCTGTTAATGGCATCTCGCACGGCTTTGACTTTCTCTTCGATGTCGGTCTTTGCCTCCACAGACAATTTATCGGCGTTATCTTTGACAAGTTTCTCTGCTTGATACGCGGTGTTATCGGCTTCGTTTTTGACTTCAATGGCGTCTTTGCGCGCTTTGTCAGCGCTGGCGTTGGCTTGAGCGTCTTTGACCATGCGATCAATCTCATCTTTTGCCAGACCGCTCGACGGCTGAATCGTGATGTGACTCTCGCGTCCGGTGGCTTGATCCTTGGCGGTCACATTCACAATGCCGTTAGCGTCAATGTCAAAGCCTACCTCGATCTTTGGCACGCCACGTGGCGCGGGCGGGATGCCATCCAAAATAAACTTGCCGAGCGATTTGTTATCGCCTGCCATCGGTCGCTCTCCTTGTACGACATGAATCTCGACGCTGGTTTGCATATCGCTGGCAGTGCTAAATATCTGCGACTTCTTCGTTGGAATCGTTGTGTTGCGTTCGATCAAAGGTGTCGCTACGCCGCCAAGTGTCTCGATGCTGAGGGTCAATGGCGTCACGTCGAGCAACAGCAAATCTTTGACTTCACCGCCTAGCACGCCTGCTTGCACTGCTGCACCAATGGCAACCACTTCATCCGGATTCACGCTGCGATTTGGCTCCTTGCCAAATAGTTTGCGCACCAACTCTTGCACGCGCGGCATGCGTGTCATACCGCCGACAAGCACGACCTCGTCCACTTTGCTGGTGTCAATGCTGGCATCCTTGAGTGCGATCTTGCATGGCTCGGCGCTGCGATTGATCAAATCCTCAGTCATCTGCTCAAGTTTGCTGCGCGTGAGTCGCACGACAAGGTGCTTGGGTCCGCTCGCATCGGCAGTGAGATAGGGTAGGTTGATCTCGGTCTCCATCACCGTCGAAAGCTCAATCTTGGCTTTTTCTGCGGCTTCTTTGAGGCGCTGCAACGCTTGACGATCTTTGCTGATGTCAATGCCATTCTCCTTGCGAAACTCATCAATCAACCACTGCATGACTTTGTTGTCAAAGTCGTCGCCGCCGAGGAACGTATCACCGTTGGTCGCTTTGACCTCAAACACGCCATCGCCGAGATCAAGCACGGTCACGTCAAACGTGCCGCCGCCAAGGTCATACACGACGATCGTCTCGTCCTTCTTCTTGTCGAGCCCGTACGCCAGTGATGATGCCGTTGGCTCGTTGATGATGCGTAGCACATCGAGTCCGGCAATCTTGCCGGCGTCTTTTGTGGCTTGGCGCTGTGCGTCATTAAAATATGCTGGCACGGTGATGACCGCTTGGGTCACCGTCTCACCAAGATACGCCTCAGCGTCGGCTTTGATCTTTTGCAAGATCATGGCGCTGACTTCTTGCGGTGAGTATTCTTTGCCACCCATCAAAATGCGGCAGTCGCCGTTTGGCGCCGCAACAACTTTATATGGCACGACCTTGATGGCTTTTTGTACTTCGGCGTCGGTAAATTTGCGCCCCATAAAGCGTTTGACTGAGAAGATCGTGTTCTCAGGATTTGTCACTGCTTGACGCTTGGCGACTTGTCCGACCATGCGCTCGCCTGTCTTTGGATTCACTGCGACGATGGACGGGATTAGGCGCGAGCCTTCTGCGCTTGGAATGACAGTAGGTTCACCACCTTCCATCACGGCTACGACGCTGTTGGTTGTTCCGAGGTCAATTCCGATTATTTTTCCCATGATTGCTAATAGATTATTTAGTGATTTTTTAATTGTTAAATTTATCGCGCCACGCGCACCAGCGTCGGGCGTAACACTTTGTCGCCGAGCATATAGCCACGTTGTAGTTCCTCGATCACGTGCCCGCTCTCGATGCCATCTGCGTCATCGTGGCTGACTGCCTCTTGCACCGATGGGTCAAATGGCGCATTCGGCGCGGTTTCGATGGCTTTGATACCTTCGGATTCGAGCGCGCTACTGAGCTTGCGTTGCACGAGCATCAACCCGCTCAACCACGAATTTGCCTTTAACTCAGACGGCATGTTTTTTGCCGCACGATCAAAGTCATCAATGATCGGTAATAGCTTCTTGATAAAGTCTTGGCTTGCCAGAGCGCGTAAATCTTTCATCTCACTTTCCTGACGCTTGCGAAAATTTGCAAATGAAGCGCGCTCACGCTGCCATCCATCCATGTTGTCTTTGGCTTTTGCATCAAGTTCTTCGACTTGCTTTTGCAGCTTTTCTAGCTCGGCTTGCAATGTTGCGTTATCCGTGATCATTGCATCATTTATTTCATCTCTCACCGACATTTTCTATTTCCTCTCGTTCAAATTACACATAGATACACGTAAAAAATTAGATTTGCATTGGCGCACACGCTCACTCCTCACCATACATCTCGCTCACCAGGTCACTCATCAAATCAGCCACATAGCGGATCGTGCCAATCGCGCGCCGATAGGGCATGCGCGTCGGACCGACCACGCCGAGCGCACCCGTCGCAAAACCCTCCACGCCATAACGCGTCAAAACAACACTGCACGTGCTGAGTTCGCGCCAACGTCCCTCGCCACCGATAATCACCTGCGCCGTGCCGATGGGCGCGTTGAGCGCCTCGCTCAGCAGATTAGGTTGCTCGAGCGCAGTCATCAACGCGTGCGCATCCATTTGACTGACAAACTCTGGCTCTTGCAGCACCTGAGTCAGACCGTCGCGCACATACTCACTCGATTGTGCGGGTGTCACAATCATGAGCTTTGTCAGTTGCTGCGCGATCTGCGTTTCGAGTTCGTTGAGTTCGGTCTTTTTTTGTTGAATGGCGCTCGCATCGAGTCCGACATAAGCGGCATTGAATTTGTTTGTGATCGCGCTGAGCATCGCCTGATCGCACGCTTCGGCGATTGGCAGGAGATGTTGGCGGACTGTGCCGCCATTCAACACAAGAATCACCAACACAAGATACGGCTGCGTCGAAATCAACTCGATGTGTTTGACACGCGGCATCTCGATCTGCGGCGCGGTGATCAGCGCCGCGCTGTGTGACGCGCGCGCCAGCACCGCCGCAGCCAGTTGCATCCATGCTCCCATCTCGAGACGCGCTTGGTGAAACTGATGTCTTATCGTGTTGCGCTCTTCGGATGCCAGCTCAACGTCGCCGATCAGCCGCTCCACAAAATAGCGGTAGCCTTTGTCGGTTGGCACACGCCCCGCCGACGTGTGCGGGTGCGTCAGATAGCCTGCCGCTTCGAGCGTCGCCATTTCGTTGCGGATTGTCGCACTCGAAAAATCAATTCCACTCAGCTCAAGTAAAGCCTTTGAGCTGACAGGTTGTGCGGTCGCAACATAATGTCTGACCACCATGCCAAGAACGGATTGTTGACGCGGCGTTAGTTCCATATTTTGCAAATTAGCACTCTCGCATCATGAGTGCCAATTTGCTGAATATTCGGATATTAACATGATTTAGTGCATAATGTCTGAAAATTTGCTAAGCAAAATTGTATTTGCGAGTTGAGTTAATGAGCGTATAAAACTATGATGTCGGTAATAAAGCGTCACACTTTAATCAGTTACTTTGTTTTGGCATACCTGCTGACATGGTTAGTTGAATTTGCATTAGTTGCAAAGGTTCAGGGTCGGCTACAAAATGTGCCTTTCTGGATTCATTATTTAGCGTCTTTTGGCCCTATGTTGGCAGCGCTGATCGTCACCTGGATCACTTCAGGCGTGAATGGCATACATCATTTGCTTTTACCGCTATTGCGCGTGCGTGATGTCATTCGGTGGGTGCTCGTAGCTATTTTTTTGCCAGTTGGCTTATTTGGCATAGCACTGCTGTATGAGTTTTTTATCAATGGCGCTTCGCCAAACTGGGGCTTGCTCGGCGAAGTAGATTATTTGCCATATCTGGGTGGCGTTGGCGCATTTTTGTTGTGGTTGGTCACATTTGGCGTCGGCGAGGAGATTGGCTGGCGCGGGTTTGCATTGCCGCGCCTGCAACAGCAGCACAGCGCACTGTTATCTACTATTATTTTATCTACTGTGTGGTGTTTTTGGCATCTTCCGTCCTTTTTTTACAAAGACACATACATTGCAATGGGCTTATTTCCGGGCATTCTTTTGTTTTACATTTCGATTTTTGCGGCTTCCATCGTCTTTACTTGGTTGTATAACAGCGCACGCGGCAGCTTGTTTGTCGTTGTACTCTTTCATGCGCTGTTCGATTTTTTATCTGTGTCACAGGCAGGCGGTTCACTTGCACCCGCGCTGATGAGCGCTGTCATCATGCTATTAGCGGTAACGATAGTCGTTATTTACAAAACCGCAAATCTCTCTCATCGAGCAAAATACACTCACAAAGATTAGTTTCACGTGTCAGATTTATATAACATTGTCAATGTCGGTTATCGCTCGACCAATTTTTGGGCCATCAGCGCCGGCACCTCGCGCGTGCTCGTTGACCTTGGTTGGCCCGGCAGATTTGAGACATTGCGGGCGAATCTGAAACGCGCTGATATCCGATTGAGCGAAATCAAATATGCGTTGGCTACGCACTATCACATAGATCACGCGGGTTGCGCGCAAGAGCTCAAAGAGGCGGGCGTTCCGTTGCTCGTGCTAGAGACGCAAGCCGCGGCGATCCCTTTGATGAAGCAGCACATCAAACCGCAAGACAACTTTCTTGATATTCGGCTAAATGACAATGTAAATATCACATTCGCCGAGAGCCGCGCGCTGCTGGCAAAGATCGACATCTGCGGCGAGATCGTGCCGACGCCCGGGCACTCGGATGACAGCGTCTCGCTTGTGTTGGATGATGGATCGGTGTTTATCGGCGATCTGACCTTGCCGCAATTTATCTATCAAGAGGACGACACACTCGTACGCGCGAGTTGGCGCCGACTGCGTGATCTCGGCGCGCGCACGATTTACGCCGGACACGGACCCGTGACGCCGTTGATGGAGGAGTTGGAGATTTGAGATTGGGATATTTTGCGATTCACCACAAAACACAAAAGACACAAAACTGCACATACGCAAAAACGTAAACTTGTCATTTCGAGCGGAGCGAAAAACCCCTCAAAAGTAACACCGTGGGGTTTCCTCACTGCGTTCGGAATGACATATTCAATTGTATTTCTGTGGTCAAAAACTCCCCAGCACAAAACCAATTCCGTCATAAAATCAATAGTATGGACACACTTCCAAAAGGGTTTCGCGCCAGCGGCGTCGCGGCAGGCATCAAGAAGAAAGCCGACGCGCTCGATATTGCGTTGATCGCTAGCGACAGCGATTGCACGGCTGCGGCTGTATTTACAACCAACAAAGTCAAAGCCGCGCCAGTCTTGCGCGGGCAAAAACAAATCG
>CAZVQE010000162.1:0-6078 GCA_964628875.1 uncultured Anaerolineae bacterium | reverse complement strand
TGGCGCAGGTTATTACAACATTGATATTGACGCTTCGACATTGGTTGACTTGAGCAAGCCGACTTTGCTTGAGCAACAACGCTTGAACTATGAGCTGTGCGCGATGTTTAGCGATTACATTCGCGAGCGCCAACCAAAAGGTGTCACTGTGTCGCTCGGTGGTGAGATCGGCGAAGTCGGTCACAAAAACAGCGATGTGCATGAGCTAGAGGCGTTTATGCGCGGCTATCTGCCGCTCATCAAGCACAATCCGGGCAACAGCAATATCAGCGTGCAGACTGGAACATAGCACCGCGGCGTAGTGCTACCAGACGGCACACTTGCCGATGTCAATATTGACTTTAAGACATTGCATGATCTATCGCACGCCGCGCGTCACTATGATATGGGCGGCGCAGTACAGCACGGCGCTAGCACATTGCCGGAGAGCGCGTTTGGCAAATTCGTCGAGGCGCAAGCCATCGAAGTACACCTTGCAACGGCGTTCCAAACAATTTTGTTTGAGTCTCTGCCAAAAGCCATAAACGAAGAAGTGAACACTTGGCTTTTTGCAAATGCTGCGGATGAGCGCAAGTCGGGCGAGACCGATGCGCAATTTCTCTACAAGACCAAGAAGAAAGCCATTGGGCCGTTTAAGAAGCAAATGTGGAATTTGCCTGAGAGCGATCGCGCCAAAGTCCGCGCAATTTTGAATGAGCGCTTTGGTATGCTGTTTGACCGCCTCGGCGTTGGCAATACGACCGACATCGTCGCCAAGTTTGTAAACGCACCTGAGCAACACAAGTCGCCGACCGACTACGGCGCAGCGCCGCTGCCCGCCGAAGATGTCAGCGGTTTGGCTGACTAATGTCTCTGTTGTAGGGGCAGGTCTTATACCGTCCCCTACAATTTAGCTTGAATGCCGTATCTGATTGACGGGCACAATCTGATTGGCAAAATGCCAAATATCAGCTTGTCTGATCGCAACGACGAAGACAAACTGATTAATTTATTGCGCGTGTTTGCTGAGCGCAGCGGCAAACGCATCACTGTAGTGTTTGACCCGCACCGCGAGGCGCAGCCTCAGCTCATTCCCGCCAAAGCCCAATATGGAGCGGTGCATGTTATCTTTGCCGATGCTGGCATACGCGCCGATGATGTTATTCGGGTTCGGTTGAATGGAGTACGCGATAAACAAGGGCTGATCGTTGTGACGAGTGATCGTGCGGTTGCGGACTATGCGCGCGTCAGCGGCGTGCGCACTATGTCATCCGAAGCCTTCGCCGAAATGCTCAATCGCACCAACAGCGAACGCCATTCACCCGAAAAACCACAAGCCACACATCATGAAGTAACCAACTGGGGCGAAGTGTTTAAGGAACCACCCGCACGATCACAAACCTATGTGCGACTGCCGACGGCAAAAGAGCTCGCCGAAGAAAAGCGTCAGCGACGCAATGCGCAACTGGCGAAGCAAGTAAAAAACCAACAGCGTCTATCGTAAAAATAAGGAGGAAATCAAACAATGCGTGAATTTATCGGAAATGGAAAAAGCAAATATGGCTTATCGCAGCATGGCATCAACCCACGCGGTGATGTGTATTACAACCTGATTGTGCCGCAGTTGTATGAGCAGGCGGTGCTCAATGGCGAGGGCGAAGTTGCCTCAGGCGGGCCGCTTGTTGTGCGCACGGGTGTGCACACCGGTCGCTCGCCAAAAGATAAATTTGTCGTGCGTGAGCCGAGCAGCGAAGCCAATGTGGACTGGGGCCCAGTCAATCAGCCATTTAGCTCGGAGCAGTTTGACGCGCTGTATAAGCGTGTGACCGAGTATCTCAGCAACCGCAAAATTTATACAGAAGATGTATATGCGGGTGCCGACGAAAAGTATCGCCTTAAGGTGCGCGTGGTGACTGAGTTTGCGTGGCATGCGCTATTTGTGCGCAATTTGTTTATTCGCCCGCCCGCGTCTGACCTCGAAGGGTTTGCCCCAGACTTTACGATTGTGGCTGCCCCGACGTTTGAGGCTGACCCTGCGCGCGATGGCACACGCAGCAAGACCTTTATCATTTTGGATCTTGCAAAGCGCATCATCTTGATCGGCGGCACCTGGTACGCCGGCGAAATGAAAAAGTCTATCTTTACGGTGTTGAATTATTTGTTGCCGTTGCAAGGCGTATTTCCGATGCACTGCTCAGCCAACGTAGATAAAGAAGGCGTGAGCGCGATTTTCTTTGGCTTGAGCGGCACGGGCAAAACCACACTCAGCGCTGATAGCACACGCGGGCTCATCGGCGATGATGAGCATGGTTGGAGTGACAATGGCATCTTCAATTTTGAAGGTGGTTGCTACGCCAAAGTCATCAAACTCTCGATGTCGTCTGAGCCAGAGATTTGGCAAGCCACCAAGATGTTTGGCACGGTGTTAGAGAACGTGGTGATGGATCCACACAATCGCCGCGTCAATTTTGACGACGGCTCACTGACCGAAAACACGCGCGCCGCGTATCCGCTGACCTACATTCCAAATGCAGTGCCGACCGGCGTCGGGCCACACCCGCGCAACATCGTCATGCTGACGGCGGACGCATTTGGCGTGTTGCCGCCGATCAGCCGACTGAGCCAAGATCAAGCCGCGTATCACTTTTTGTCGGGCTACACCGCAAAGGTCGCTGGCACAGAAAAAGGCGTGACCGAGCCGCAAGCTACATTCAGCACGTGCTTTGGCGCGCCGTTTTTGGTTCACAAGGCACAAGTCTACGCTGACCTGCTCGTGAAAAAGATGAAGAAGCACAACGTCAATTGTTGGCTGGTCAACACGGGCTGGACGGGCGGCCCCTACGGCGTTGGTCGCCGTATGCGCATCGCCTACACCCGCGACATGGTGCGCGAGGCTTTACAGGGGCATCTCGATGATGTCTCGTTCCACACTGATTCGGTGTTTGGTTTGTCCATCCCCGACACGGTGGCGGGTGTGCCGACTGAGGTGCTACACCCACGCGGCACATGGGACGACGCGACGGCATACGACGCCAAAGCCAACGAGTTGCTGCGCCGCTTTGAGAGCAACTACGACCACCTCATGAAATATGGCGTGCCTGAGGTGTCCGGCGGCGGGTAGTTTTTGTATATGAGGTTGCATTTTCGTAGGGGCAGTTCTAAAAACTGCCCCTACATTTTTTACTTCGTACCTTGCTCAACCAATTTGTCCACCACGCGCTCGAGTGTCGCTAGCGGTTGCGCGCCCGAGACCAGATATTGCTCATCAAACACAAGCGCTGGCACGCCATCCAAGCCGTACTCGCGTGCGAGATCAATGTCCGCTTGCACTTGTGCATCAAACGCAGGGTCATGTAGCGCCGCCAAAAACGCCGCACGATCTGTGCTGAGCGCTACGGCGATATCCGCGAGTGTGTCATCACTGCTCAGGTCAGCCGCTTGCGTCCAGTAGGCGCGCATGATCGCCGCGTGATACGCTGCGCCGATACCGTTGGACTCGGCATATTTTGCGCCGATCAGGGCGGGGCGAGTGTACCAGCCCATCGTCCCGGGTTTTAGCTCGATGCCATACATATCTTTGGCAATCTGCACTAGACGCGGGCGACCGGCTTCGATGCGCGCGCGATATTCGGGTGGCATAGGCGGCGAGCCTGCTGGGCGCAATTCATACGAGCGCCAATGCACGCTAACGTTGCGAGAGGATTGGAGCGCATCCAAACTGGACGCGACGAGGAAGCACCACGGTCAGGCAAAGTCCGACCACACATCAATGCGCACAGGTTTTGTTGTCATGCGTTGATTGTAATTCGCTTATTGTGACTTTGTCATTTCGAACGCAGTGAGAAACCCCTTGAGGTAAATTTTGTGAGGTTCCTCGCCGCGCCTTTTGCGGTGCGCTCGGAATGACAAAATTCGCCCTCAATTCACCAAACCAATCTGCACGAGATCATCCCGCAGCCGCGCGCCACTCGCGTCAAATGCCTCAAGCCGCTGCATGGTCGGCGGATGATACAAACCCGCCGAGATCACCAGCGCGCGCGCGGGTAGGGCAGTGAGCGTAAATTCATCTTTGATGATTTGATCGTTGCGCCACCACGCGGTTGGGTAGTTGCCGTGAATGGAATATCCGTCAGTCTGACGCACTGGCGGATTGCCGAGCGCGTCGCTGGCATGGATAAACACGGCGTAATTGCGCGAGGGCGGGCGCGTGGCTTGCCAATACAGCGTGACCTTGATCGCGTCAGAGTTTGTGCGCTCGATCTCGGCTTTGCGCAGCAGGATGCCTTCGCCCATTTGTGCGATTGGCGTTTGGGTGAATTGCGCCGCGATGGGCGGCGGTTGATACGTTGGCAAAATGACGCGCGCGATGCAGTAGCCATTCAACAAGAGCAGGGCACCGCCGCCGATGAGCGCAACGATGCGCTGTGTCATCTGCTTTGAGCGAATGGCATCTGCGGCGTGTGCAAGCCCAAGTATCCAAAGAGTGATCCACGACACGCCATAGCTGCCGATATAGCGCGGGCTGCCCACGACGCGTGTCAAATTCCCCACGACGGCAACGCCCACGATCAGCGTCGCGTGGATGAGCAGCAGCCACAACGCGCTATCCAGTCGCCATTGTCGCGCGGGTTGGCGCATCCAGCGCAATAGGGCAAAGAGCCAGCCAGCTGCGCCGAGTGCGAGCGCAATTTTGATCGCTGTATAAACCCACTCAGGCGCAAAGATGTAGCCCTCACCAAACGTCGCAAACACGGCTTTGAAGGTCGGGCTACTTTCGTTTGTCCACCAGCTTGCGAGCGTGGCTGCGCTAGCACGACTTGGAATGCAGCTTTGCGCCATGATGTCGCCGTATTGCGCAAGATTGCGAATAGCTAATGGCGCGAGTGCGATTCCAATCAAAACCGAAAATTTCGCATAGGCATAAATTAAATGATTACGAAACGCAATTTTTAACCAAACAAAGAGCAACAACAAAAGTAATATTCCAAGCTCAAGTCGTGTCCAAATCGCACAGACTAACCAAATCAACAAGAGCCATTTGCGTGAATCAAAAACGCACAACTTCCACATGCGAGCTAGCTCATAGAGGGCGAGGGCGCTAAGCGGCGCTGCAAGTGCGATATTGCTGACACCTGATTGCGCAAAGATAACTGACGGTAAACTTGCCGCTGTCGCCGCGATGAGCATACTGAGCGTAGAAGCAGTAAATAATCGTGCAAGGCGATATGTAGCACAAATCGTGACAACTCCTAATAACAGAGACCACCACCGCAGGGCAAAAACTGGCGCAAAAAACTGCGGCAACATGACAAAACCATTGCCGTTTTCATAGGGGATGCCGCGCAAGAAGAATGGATTGACATCTGCCCATGACTGTGGCGACGGCATGGCTGACGGTGCGCTGACAAACGCACTCAGCCAGTAATACAACGGCGGCTGACAACGCTCATCTATGGCGTATGGCTGTGGCGTCGGCGCACGCGGAAAGACGACGCCTTGCTGCACGTCATAAACGTAAATCAGATGTTGTGCTTCGTCGGGCTTTGCCAGTGAGTTGATCGGATTGATATAAAACGCACCGACGATCACATACAGCCAAATGATGCCGATGCACACAAAAGTGCGTTTTAGCTTCGCGTGCATAGAGTGATTTTATCTGCGATGAGCGCCACTCGCAACTTTTTTGTTTTGTACTCGTAACTATGAATGAAATGAACACACTGAATACAAAACTTCGCACTGAACCCGGTTGCTTGATTCAAGCAATTTGGTTGCTTTTGGTTGGCTGGTGGGCGGCTGGTATCGCCATCTCGGTCGCGTGGTTTTTGAATGCCACCATCATCGGCATGCCGTTTGGCTTGTGGATTTTGAATAATATTCCGCTGATCCTTGCACTGCAAAACCCACAACAGATGGTGACCAACGCGTCGGGGCAAATCACTGCGAGTGAGCCTGAGCAATTGCCGTTTATCGTGCGCGCAATTTACTTTTTGCTCATCGGTTGGTGGTGGAGCGGTGTCTGGCTGTCTGTCGCGTATGCCATTTGTGTGACGATCATCTTTATGCCAATTGGACTTGAGATGATGCGCCGCACGCCAT
>CAZVQE010000161.1:0-6090 GCA_964628875.1 uncultured Anaerolineae bacterium | reverse complement strand
GCGGGCAAATCCACCTTCATGTTACAGCTCAATGGCATCCTAACGGGCGGCAGCGGCGCGCTCAATGTATGTCACATTGATGTCATGCGCGCAAACAAAAAAGAGCTACAGCGATTGCATGCGATGGTCGGTCTTGTTTTTCAGCAGCCTGACGATCAGCTCTTTTCGCCGACGGTGTTTGACGATGTGGCGTTTGGTCCGATCTATCAAGGTTTGCCAGAGACTGAGGTGCGCGCACGTGTGAGTCAGGCGCTCGCCGACGTTCACATGAGTGATTTTGCGAATCGCGTATCGCACCATCTCAGCGTCGGACAAAAGAAACGCATCGCCATTGCAACCGTGCTGGCGATGCAGCCAGAGGTGCTGGTGCTGGATGAGCCATCCGCTGGTCTCGACCCGCGCGGTCGGCGCGAGCTAATCAACCTGCTGCGCGAGTTGCCACAAACGATGTTGTGTTCGACGCATGATTTGTTGCTTGTGCGAGAGTTGTTTCCGCGCACTGCCATTATGGATGGCGGGCGCATCGTCGCCGATGGTGACACTGCCACAATATTGGCAGATGAGGCGCTGCTCCATGCGCACGGCTTGGAAAAGCCGTAATAGTGAGGCAAGTGTAGGGGCGGTTCTTAGAACCGTCCCCTACGTATTTTTCGCAGAGCGTCGCGCGTTGAGCAAGCCATTGACCAACACGCCAACAACCAAGCCCCAAAACGGAGCGCCGATGCCAAGCAATTCGATGTTGCTGACGGTCAGCATAAATGTCATCAACGCGCCTTCACGTTCACGCGGCTCACTCATTGCGCCGCTCAAGCCATTCACAATCGCACCAAGCAGCGCCAGCCCCGCCATGCCCGACACCAACGCCTTTGGCAGCGCCGTAAAGAGCGTCACAATCGTTGCGCCAAACAAGCCAAACACGATGTACCAGATGCCGTAAAAAATACCGGCGACGTAACGTTTGTCTTTATCTGGATGCGCGTCGGGTCCGGTCACGAGCGCGGCGGTGATGGCGGCGAGATTGACACCGTGATTGTTGAATGGCGCTGTGAGCGTCGAAATAATGCCCGTAACAATGAGCGGTCCATCGGCGGGTGTATCGTAGCCATCATTGCGCAGCACGGCGATGCCGGGCGCATTTTGCTGTGTGTTGGTCAGCAAAAACAGCGGCAACGACAAACTGACGACGGCTTGCCAGCTAAACACGGGCAACGTCAGCTCAGGCTGCGTGAGTTGCAATTGGAGATTGACCGGCGCAATCTTGCCAAGCGCCAGCGCCAAGGCCGCGCCGACGATCAACGCAAAGATACTCGGGGTACGCGAGCCAAGTCGCTTTGACACAAAAAACGTCAGCGTCATGATGCCGATCAAGAGCGGCTCATTTGGAAACTCAGTGAACAGACCGATTCCAAAACGAAAGATGACGCCCGCAATCAACGCGCTAATCACTCCGCGCGGGATCAGCGCCAACATGCGGCTAAACAATCCGCTGAAACCCAGCAGCGTCACACCAATGCCCGCCACGATATACGCGCCGACGGCTTCGGCGAGCGAGTATTGTTTGAGCGCGGTCACCATCAGCACCGCGCCCGCGCTGCCAAACGCACACGCCACAGGTTGGCGATACCATGCGCTCAGGATAATGGCGCTGATGCCAGTAGCAATCGTCGCTGACCAAATCCAGGTCGAGAGTTGGCTCTGCGTCAGCTTGCCTGCCTCCGCCGCCTGAAATGTAATCAACAGGGGCCCGCTATATGCCACCAGCACAGCCAACAACGCTGACAGCACAGCTGAGGTGCGCACATAGCGCGGGAAATCTGCAAAGCTGCTCAACATGTCATTGAGCGAACGAGGTCGAGACATGACGGCTGATTATCGTCGCAATATCAGACAAACAAAAATCGGAGGTTAATTGCCTCCGATTTTTGTTCATCATCACATGTCATTCCGACCATAGGGAGGAATCCCTCATGAATTAGATCGCAGAGGTTCCTCGCTTGCGCTCGAAATGACAGACTTAATTTGGATTACCTCGATGGCATAGCCATCTTTTCTTCATTGACCACTCTCAAATTAGTCTCTGCCAAAAATGAGACCCGCGAGCCACAAGAAAATCACGCTGCCGATCAACCCAACCGCCGCGCGACCCAACAGACCCGCCGGCAAAAACTCAGTCATGCTAAAGCCATAGCCATCGAGCAAGCTCATAACAAAGCCGCCGACCACGCCGCCAATCACACCCACGATGACATTGCCGATGCAGCCAAAGCTGCGACCACGCACAATCACACCTGCCACCGCGCCAACAATTGCATTAATAATTAAACTCATCATTCCATTTGCCTCCTGATAGAAATAATACGTGCTGAGTGTAAAAAGGTTTTATTAGAAGATCGTATGTTATTCACACCACGTTGGTATCGCCAACAACGGCTCAGCGCAGCGGGCGCTCGCCATGTGCGTAGCGATGCGCGCCGCATCAAAAAACGAGACGTCACGCGCCAGTGCCAACAACATCGCCGCCGAAAAGATAGCCCCCGCGCCGACCGTCGCTACTACTTTCGTCGTGGGTGCGACGACATGTCGAATCTGATCGCCGTCTATCGCAACACAACCCGCGCGCCCGCGCGTGATGAGCGCGCGCACTGCGCCCATACTGCGCAACCACTCGATCACAGGTTGCGGGTCGGCGTCAGGTGTAAATGAGAGCTGACACACATCCGCACGCGCGATCATCGGCGCATAGCGTTGTGTTTGGCTGAGATCAAATTCAATATTGAGATACACGCGCGTATTCGTTGCGGCTTCCAACGCACGCGCGACCAATTCATCACCGACATACCAGTCGAGATACAGCCAGCCGGCGCTGCGAATGGCGCTCAGATCAATCGCGCCAATCTGTCCAAACACATGCCACGCGGATTCGACAAACCACGTGCGCGTGCCAAGGTCATCGCAGATGTCAATCTCTTGCGGCGTCGCCACATCAGGCAACAATCTCATATTGGTGTGGATATTGAGCGCGCGCAGTTGCGATTCAGCCGCACGACCGAGATCATCCGCGCCAAGCGGATTGGTCAGCAATGTGATTTCGTCTGTGCGAGTCCAATTTGCCAGCGCCTGCGCCACCAATGCCGCGTCAGAGCCAAGATACGGCAGCTTGGCATTGATAAACGCGCCACTATCTACCGATGGGTAGCGCGGCACCCAAAAAACCAGCCCCGGATTGGTGTATCCGAGGCTGACGATTTTTAGATTGCGCGACACGCGCGCAGTATAGCTTGCTTATCAGGTCGAGGGTTTTGGCAATTGCGCTTGGCACTTTTGACAAATGAGATTGCCATCGGGCGTCTCTTCGATCTCGGCGCGTCCGTTGCAGTCAGCACATCGCTCAAATTGATCCCAGTCAATTTCAACCGACGCCGCACGCTCCGCGTGCAACGCACTTGCCAAAATCGTCGAGGACTCATGTTCAGCGCTGATTTTCATGCCTTTTGCAGGTGCGCGAAGCATAACTGTTAGCCTTAAAAATAAATATATTTCGCGAAAATCTGTTCTAAAATAGAGATATGCCAACTTCAGACATGAATCAAGCCTTTACACAGTTGCGCGCGATTTTCAAAACATACGAGCCGCAACTCAAAGTCACCAGCGATGCGCCAAGCCGATATGACGTGTACACACACAAAGATTGGAATGGCAAGCCGATGTATTTTGGCGGGGTCGCACAACGCAAAAACTATGTTGGGTTTTACTTGATGGCAGTGTATGTCTTTCCTGAGTTGTTGAATGGCATCTCGCCTGAGCTCAAAAAGCGCATGCAAGGTTTGTCTTGTTTCAACTTCAAAGCGCCTGACGAGAAGTTATTTGCTGAGCTGACACAACTGACCAAGCGCTGCGCAAGTGAATTCATAAAACGCAAGCTAATGTGAGCTTACGCCGCTACAGCTTTGTGTGTGAGCGCGCCTGCTCAAATGCACGGATCAACGTGTTTCGCAAAAAAAAATAAGTTCTGGAATGCCGATATGACAAACACCGATATGAACGAAGTCTTTATAAGTTTGCGCAAAATCCTCAAAGCATACGAAGCGCAACTTAAAGTCACCAGCGATACATCAGTCCAATACGATGTGCACACCATCAAAGAATGGAGTGGCAAGCCGAAGTATTTTGGCGGGGTCGCACAACGCAAAAACTACGTAAGCTACTATCTCAAACCAGTGCATGCTTTTCCAGATTTGTTGAATGACATCTCGCCCGATCTCAAATCGCACATGCACGGCACAACGTGTTTCAACTTCAAGACATCCGACGAAAAGTTATTCAAAGAGTTAGCACAACTCACCCGACAAGGCGTAAACACATTCAAACAGCACGAGTGGATGTAGATTTATGGAGCAACCAACTCATGTGTGAGCGCGCCTGCCACAATCTCATTAAACTGATCGAGTGACTCGCATGTAGCGATCTGATGCCGCAGATGCGCCGCGCCGTAGATGCCATTGATGTAGCGCACGGCGTGCTTGCGAAACAAAATCATGCCATAGCCGCCGTAATAATCGAGCATGAGCATCAGGTGGCGTCGCATCATCGTAATTACTTCGGGCAGTGAGATTTGATCGCGGTCTTTGCGACAAAAAATCCACGGATTTCCAATCGCCGCGCGCCCGATCATGACTCCATCGCAACCCGTGTGCGACTTCATGCGCGCGATATCGGCAACGGTCTTGACATCGCCATTGCCGATGATCGGGATGCGTACCGTGCGCTTGACCTCAGCAATCGCGTCCCAATCTGTGTGACCGCTGTATGCCATACAACGTGTGCGCCCATGCACAGCGATGAGTGAGCCGCCGTTGTCCTCAATCGTTTTGGCGACGGTGATGTAGTTGCGCTCGGCTTTGCTCCAGCCGAGGCGTATCTTGCCGGTCACTGGCACCTTGACGGCTTTGCTCATGCGACTAAAGATGCGCCCAATCTTGGCGGGGTCTTGCAGCAACGCCGCCCCTGCTCCGCGCCCAGCGACGCCCGACACTGAGCAGCCCATATTCAGGTCAATAATGCCGCGCCCGTCTTGGATTTGCAGTTCTTCGACGCGCTGCGCGGCCGCGACGATGCGATCCTCATCCGAGTCAAAAATCTGAAAGCTCATCTGCGGCTTTTCATTTGGCGTGTGATCAAGCATACGCAAGACACGCTCCGCGCCACTCAGGATGCCCGCCGCGCTAGTGAACTCGGTGTAGCTCATAGCAGAGCCATATTCGCGGCACAAAATGCGAAACGGCATGTCCGAGATGCCATCCATCGGCGCGAGGATCACGTCGCCATAGATTGGCACGTCGCGCACGTAAAAGTTTGGCTGCAAGACTTCGTTCACTGCGGCGCAATTCTACAAGCAGCGTCTCAGCGCCCTCAGTGTGAAATCATCAGCCACGCCCGACAAACGGCATGCGCGTGGCCATCACTGTCATCGTCAGCACATTGGCATCCAGCGGCAACGACGCCATAAACACAACCGCTTGCGCCGCATTTTCGACATCCATCGTCGGCTCGACCATCGTCTCGCCGTTGGGTTGCACGATGCCAGCTTTCATGCGTGCGACCATGGCTGTGTCGGCATTGCCGATGTCAATCTGTCCGCAGGCGATGTTGTATTTGCGCCCATCCAACGCGGTTGACTTTGTCAGACCCGTGATCGCGTGCTTGGTGGCGGTGTATGGCGCGGAATTTGGGCGCGGCGTGGTCGCCGAGATCGAGCCGTTATTGATGATGCGCCCGCCTTGCGGTTGCTGCGCCTTCATCACACGAAACGCCTCCTGCGTGCAAAGAAACGCGCCGGTCAAATTGGTGTCCACCACGCTTTTCCATTGCGCGACGGTCAGGTCTTCGAGGTTGATGGCTGGCGCGCCGATGCCTGCGTTATTAAACAGCACATCAATCCGCCCAAAGCGTCGGCGCGTCTGCTCAAACAAATCATGCACCGAATCCGCGTCCGCCACGTCCGTGACCGCGATCAACATGCGCGTAGCTAAGTCTCCTGCAAGTCGCTGCGTTTCTTCGAGCGTGTCGGTGCGTCGTCCGGCGAGCGTCACA
>CAZVQE010000160.1:0-6099 GCA_964628875.1 uncultured Anaerolineae bacterium | reverse complement strand
GGTTGCAACAAGCCATCGGGCAGGTCAAGGAAAATGACATCGTGCGCCCCGAGTATCTTGGCGCTGGCGCGTTGCTCAGCTTTGCGAGTGTTGGTGATATGGCGACGCGCATCGGCACCGACATCACGTGCATCGTCTGCGCCACCGCCGCTCGCATCAGTGCAAATGACGATGGTGACCTCCCATCCGTCGCGCGCCCACTTGGCAATGCTGCCACCGCAACCAAACTCAGCATCATCCGGATGCGCGACGATGACCAGCGCAGTCTTGGGAAATTGATTCATTTCATTCATTGGTTCATCGAGTCATTTTTATTTTTTTGCTGTGTGTTGCGATGCGGCAAAGATTGCAAGGAGTTCATTTGCCTCTTTGAGTAAGTCACTAAGCCGTTCGATTTTGACAATTTCACTTTCACCTAGAAGCTCAATCCAAAAAACTGTTTCATCCGATTCTTCAACAACAACGCCCATCTTTGCAATAAATTCTGCTTTTGATCTAGCTCTGCAAACCGCCCGATAGTTTGCTGCGACAGAGGTGCCTGCTCGAAGCAATTGCTTGCCAATCACACGCGCTTCTTCAGTTTTTGGCAAAGCTCGATACAACTTGACAACACGTATCGCAAATTGTTTTGTGCGTTCTTTAAGTTGCTGCGAATTCATATAATGATTCAATGATCTGATTGATCAATGAATCAATTGCCTACGATCCAACTCACCATCTTGGCGGGGATATCTACGCCAGTGGCAGGCACGCTGTTGCGAAACTCCATCGTGTGATTGACTTCATTCACGATCAAACCTCGTTCGGGGTGTTCGAATAAATCAACGGCGACGATGCCACCGCCGACGGCTTTTGCTGCGCCGACGCTGATCTTGGCAAGATCGGGTGTCACGGGGCAATTGCTGGCTTTGCCACCAAGATGCGTATTTGTAATCCAGTGTGCGCTGGTGCGATAGATCGCAGCGATGCACTCGTCGCCAACTACAAACGAGCGAATGTCACGCTGCGGTTTTTTGACCAACTCTTGGATGTAGTAAATGTGTTGCTGATATCCACCCAGCTCGTCGCGCAAATTCACCACAGCCTCAGCCGCATCGCGGTCATTGACGCGCACCACACCGCGCCCCCATGAGCCGACCACGGGTTTGAGCACCGCCGGATATCCGATTTGCTCAATGGCTTGCAGAGCGCTCTCAGGCGTAAATGCCATCAGTACGCGCGCAGTCGGCACGCCATGCTGCAACAACAATTGCGTGGTGACAAATTTGTCGCCGCAATTTTCGATGACCTCATGATTGTTGACCGTGCGCACGCCGGCGAGGCGCATGATGCGCTGCACATAGAGCGCGCGGCTTTGCGATACGCAGCGCTCAACGACGACATCAAATTTTTCCCATGCGCTCAGGTTGTCGAGGTCAAAAACGAGGCTGCGATCATCAAAGACTTCGACTGGCACGTTTTGCTTGGCAAAGGCTTCGATGAGCAGTTTCTCCTCAGGGCGCACGAGGCTGCAAATAAGGGCGATGTTCATTTGAGTTCAGAGTTCAGAGTTCAGAGTTCAGAGTTCAGAGTTCAGAGTTCAGATTGAAAATCAACCTATGAACTCTGAACTGCGAACTGTTTATTCTCCCCAGTCCTCTTCTTCGGTGGGGGCGAGGTCGAGCGTAATCGGGTCTAGTTTGATGACCTCTAGCTCCGCGCCACAGTCGGCGCAGCGCACTAGCTCGTGTGCAATTGGCGCTGTTTTGAAATTGACATTTGCGCCGCATTCAGGGCATTCCGCGTTCATTTAGTTTGTATTCTCCTCAATGTTAGATAGCTTTTTTTACGTCTTTGACGTGCATGGTGTTGTGCAAATAAATCATCTTGAGCATGTCTTCAAGTGTGCAAATCCCCATTGCCGGGTGACGACCGATCAATGCGAGCTGTGCGTCGCTTAGTCCGCGCACAAACTCAGCCGTGCGGTTGCGCGAGTAGCTAAATCGCTCAAACAGTTGTTGAATGGATAGGTCGGCGAGTTTGTTTTTGCGCTCAGCATTAAATGCGTCAATGCTGAAATTTTCTTCTGCGCCTTTGCCTGTGCCAGTTGCAATGCCACGAAACAAACTGCGCAAACTCTCCTCAGACAATATCAGATGCTCAAACGCAGCGCGTACGTCCCAGTCGTGCGCTTCATCACCATGCACATGGGTCGTCCACTTTTCAGGCGCTATCGCACTAAAGAATGTCGTCGTTCGTTCACCCTCGCTCAAGAGTTTGGCTGCGAGTCGCTCAGATTTTTCGCTCATGATTTTGTCGCGCGGATTATAAGGCGCATTTGCAAATGTACATAGCTGCATCAACAAATTCGCATCGAATATAAATCTACGCGGGTCATAATAGATTGTCGGCAGACGAAAAACTAATAATGTTGAATCTTCTTATCGCCAATCCGCTCTTGCTCTTATTTAGCGTCGCCGGATTGGGTTATTTTCTTGGCTCGGTCAAGGTTAATGGTTTTAGTTTGGGCGTTGCTGCTGTGCTGTTTGTAGGCTTATTTATTGGCTCAATGGATGCCCAGCTCAGATTGCCGGATGTGATCTATCAGCTCGGGTTGCTCCTATTTGTCTACACTGTCGGTTTGAGCAGCGGGCTAGATTTTGTGCAAAACCTACGTCAGCGCGGCTCAAAAGACATGCTGGTTGTTGGCGGGGTGATCGTGATGAGCGCGATTATTGCAGCTATCGTCGAATTTACTTTTCGTCTCAGACCTGAGTTGGTGGCGGGATTATTTGCAGGTAGCCTCACCAGCACGCCTGCGCTGGCAGGTGTGATCGAAACCATAGGCTTGCGTGCTGGACCTGATGCACAACAAACCGCCACAGCTGTATTACAAACCTTGCCCGTGGTCGGCTACTCGGTAGCGTATCCGATTAGTGTGCTTGGCATGATGATCGTCATTGTGGTGATGAAACGTGTGCTCAAGACCGATTCACCCGAAGCAAAACAAGAAGACCTAGCACGACTACGCGAATATGGCATCTCAACCGAGGCGCTGTATGTGCAGACCATCCGCATCACAAAGCTACAGGATGGGGGCGAGGTGCTGGGCGAGCTTAGGCACAAACACAATCTGAGTGTGATTTTTGGGCGGTTGTTGCACGAGGGTCAGCTCTCCCTTTGCTCAGCGTATAGCATCTTGCGCAATGGCGATCAGGTCAGTGTTACGGGCGACAGAGAGCTTGTCATGCAGGCGCAGATGGCTTTGGGTGAATTGAGCGATGAACGGCTCGATCTCGAGCGCGATGAGTTTGATGTGCGGCGTGTGTTTGTATCCAACAGCGAAATCGCTGGACGCACACTGGAAGATCTAAATCTGCGCAAATCGTATGGCGCAATCATCACGCGTATCCGCCGCGGCGATCTTGATTTTTTGCCCAATGGCAAAACTGTGTTGCAACTGGGTGATCGTGTGCGTGTCGTCGCTCAGCGGCATGACATGGAAAAAGTGAGCGACTATTTTGGCGACTCGTATCGCCATGCCAGCGAAGTAGATGTGTTGGCGTTTGGACTCGGCATTGCGCTAGGGCTTTTGCTTGGCGTGATTCCCATTCCACTGCCCGGCGGCGTCACTATAAAACTCGGTGTCGCCGGTGGACCTCTGTTGGTGGCATTGGTGCTAGGAGCGCTCCAGCGGACGGGTGGTCTTGTCTGGACAGTGCCGTACAGCGCAAATCAAACACTACGCCAAATCGGTTTGGTTTTCTTTCTCGCCGGCATTGGCGTCAATTCGGGTTTTGCTTTTGTAAATACGATAGCGCAGGGCGGGGCGCTGCCATTGCTCATCGGCGCTGTCGCCATCGTCGTCGTCAGCGGCGTGGCAATGCTATGGCTGGCGCATAGATATCTGCGATTGCCATATGGTGTCGCACTTGGAATGTTAGCGGGCATGCAGACACAACCCGCCGTGTTGAGTTTTGCTGCTAACCAGACAGATGATGACGTGCCAAATACAGGCTATGCCGCTGCATTTCCGGTGGCGATGGTGCTCAAGATTATTCTCGCGCAGGCGTTGCTATTCTTGCCGCGATAGCGATGCTGCAACAAAAAAACAATGCTTGTAAGGACAGTCTCAGCGCTGAGCTTACAAGCATTGTATTTATTGCAGTTCTCTTATTATTTGCCCTTGAGGTATTTGTCAAACCACGCGAGGGTGGCTGTCCACGCTTCGACGGCGGCTTTTTCGTTGTAGCTGCCGCCCGTGTCGTTGTTAAATGCATGTCCTGCGCCGTCGTAAATTTTCTTCTCGTAGATTTTCTTGGCGTCCTTCATCGCGTTTTCGATATCGGGAATCGTGCCATTCACTCGCTGATCGGTGCCGCCATAATGTGCGAGGATCGCAGCATTTGTCTCGCCAATCGGTTTGAGTGTCTTTGGCACGGGCCCGTAATATGGCACAGCCGCCTTGATTTTTGCGTTAGCCGCAGCAAGATGGATGGTTTGTGATCCACCAAAGCAAAAACCGACCACACCGATCTTGTCTGCATTCACGCCCGTTTGCTTTTGCAAAAAGTCCACACCCGCGCTCATATCTTTGACGAGGTCTTCGGGTTTGGCTTGGCTGAGCCAGCCCGGCACTTTGTCGGCGCCGAGTGCATCAGTGCCACCGCCACGCGAGACGAGATCGGGCGCGAGCGCGATATAGCCGGCTTTGGCGAGCCGTCGTGCCACATCGCGGATGTGATCATTCAGACCGCGATTCTCATGGATCACGATGACGCCCGGCAGATTGCCGCTCGCAGACTTGGGTCGCGCGAGATAGCCCGATACTTTGGTGTCGCTGTCAAATGTGACGCTGGTCGCTTCGATGGCGGGGTCATTTGCTGCGACTGAGAGAGGTGATACGACCGGTGCGCTCGCAGGCGCGGCGGTTGGCTTGGGCGCTTCGGTTGGTTTTGGCGCAGACGTTGGCGTGGGTTGGTTAATGGGTTGCCCGCAAGCAGTCAGTAACGTTGCCGCGCCACCTGCGCCGCCGCAGATATAAATCAAGCGCGCCAACATGCGCCGACGACTGAGCTGACCGTGCAAATAGTCGTCAATCATCTCAGTGCCGAGATAGACCTGCATTTCATTGAGCGAATCGAGCTTTGGAAGATCACGTTTTTTGTTTGACATGGATATCACCTATGCAAGAGATTAGCAATGACAGATGAGTGTTGCGTGAGATGAAATTTGAAGCATAATCTCTTTGTTGGCATAAGGAGGCTCATCATGAAACATATACGCGGTCTATGGTCTTTATTGCTGGTCGTGTCAATGACGCTGTCGGCGGCGCATGTAAGCCCGCTCAAAGTGACGTATGCACAGGACGATCTTATTCGCATGTTGCGCGAGATGCGACAAACCCAACGCCTTGAATATGCAAAACTCGATGGATTGCCGATGCGATTGCCACCAACGCATGAACTCGTGTCGCGCGATGACGAGGTCAATCAACCGATGGCGCTTGAGGGGGCGTTGGCTGTCGCTGAAAATTCATTGATGGTGTATCAGTCTTTTCGTGATGGCAATTGGGAGATTTACATCGCGGATGGCAACAATGCCAATCAACGGCGATTGACCAATGATGCTGCGGCTGACATTCGCCCGAAGCTGACGATGAATGGCACCAAGATCGCATTTGCCTCAAACCGCACCGGCAACTACGAGATTTTTACGATGAACACCGATGGCTCGGACGTGCGGCAAATTACAAACAATGCTGCGACCGATAGCGCGCCTGTGTGGTCGCCTGACCGCACGCAGATCGCATTTGTCAGCACGCGTGATGGCGGCGCGGATATTTTTGTGATGAATGCAGACGGCAGCGGAGTGAGAAAGCTGACTTACAACGCGGACGATGATCTGTATCCAGCGTGGTCGCCAGATGGCTCTAGAATTGCGTATGTTACGCAAAATGCGGATGGCTATGGCGCGCTTGTTGTGATTAATGCAGATGGATCAAATCAGAAGGTTATCTGGACAGCATTGGCTTTTCCTGAGCTGCCATCATGGTCTTTGATAGGGAATAGGATCGCATTTGATTATGACGCAGACGGCGATTATCTACAAGAGCTTGCT
>CAZVQE010000159.1:0-6140 GCA_964628875.1 uncultured Anaerolineae bacterium | reverse complement strand
GTGTCAAAGTCGCGCACGACGGTGGTGTTTTCAAAGATGGCTTTGGCTTCGTCGAGGATGACACGCTCGGGCTGGCGCCCCGAGATGTGTGTGAGCAAGAGTTGGCGCGCGTTGGCGTCATGCGCAAATTGCGCGGCTTGTGCGGCGGTGAGATGCCCGTTTTGGTGCGCGAGGTCTTTGTCCTCTTGCGTGTAGGTGGCTTCGGTGACAATGGCATCCGCGTCGTGCGCGATTTGCACCAAGCCGTCGGTGCTGCCCAGATCGCCAGTCATCACGAGCTTGACGCCGCGTTGGATCTCGCCCATGACCTCCTCTGGCGCGACGATACGCCCATCGGCGAGGGTAATGGGTTTGCCTTGCACGAGCAGCTTGCGCTCAGGTCCATTGGGCACGCCGAGCGCGCTGGCTTTTTCGGCGAGAAAAGGTCGCCGCGAGTGCGATTGGAACAAGTAGCCATAGCAATCGGGTCCGCGATGGCGCACCGGAAAAGCCACGATGTCAAAGTCGTCGCCCTTGAAGATCAAGCCGGGTTTGACATCAATCAGCTTGAGCATCATGGGCGGCTTTGCGCCGCGCAGCACCACGCGAAAGATCAAGTCTTCAATTTTGTCGAGCGCCGATTTGCCGCCGTAAATGCTCAGGCTGTCAATGATGTCCATCTGCATCAACGTAGAGACGATGCCGCCGACACCGTAAAAATGATCGAGATGTGGATGCGTGATGAGGATGTGATTGAGTCGCCGAAAGCCGAGCCCGCTGGTCATCAATTGACGCTGAGTGCCCTCGCCGCAATCCACCATAAAACGATGCTCATCGTGCATGACCATCGCCGAGGACAGACCGCGTTTTGGCATTGGCACCGACGCGCCCGTGCCAAGAAAAGTTAGCTCAAACATGAGTTTAGTGTTGCAGCATTGTCATCTGCCACTGATACAACCGATTGGCATACGACCAGCGCGACTTGATATAGCTCAAGATGGCAACGGCATCACGCCCGCTGAGTTTGTCCCTAAATGATGGCATTTCACCATTTGCGCTGCCCTCGAAAATGGATTTGTAAACGCGCGCGTCGCTGATCTGCCATGTGGGACCTGTATCATCTTGCGGCGGCGCGAGGAGCTTGCCGCTAGTCGGAGTACTTTGCCAATTAGGCTGCCCTTCAAGATTTGCGCCATGACACTCGGCGCAGTGTTGTTGATACAGAGACTTGCCTTCGTTGATAAGTTGCGTATCGAGCTTTGGCAGTGGCGGGATAGTGCCGTTATGCACCATGAGCGTACCCGCTGGCGCAAAGATCGGACGAGGCGGCGCTGCGGCGGCTTGTTGCTGACTTGGAATGACAACGAGTGCCATTCCAACGGCTACGAGCATCAGCACACTGCCTAACACAAGAAATACGTCTGCAAATCGCCACGAACGCATAAGCGCAGTTTACCGCACTGACTGGAGCATGTCATTTCGACCAAAGGGAGAAATCTCTGCGAAATACATTTGAGAGATTCCTCGCGGCGCATATTGCGCCGCGAGGAATGACACTGCTTCCAGCCCCCCAACTCTCAAACTCTAGTTTCCGCTCGCAGGTTGCGAGGCAATGAGTTGTTGCATCCACTCGCTGTTTTTGGCGGGTATGAGTGTGATCGAACCTTTGCCATCTGATAGGCGGTCAATCTCCAAAATCTCAAACATCGCCTTGAGCACGTCAGGGTCTTTGCTGATCTCTTGCAACGCCGCGCCGATGATGGTCGGGCGCAGGGCTTTGGCTTTAGCAAACTCAGTTGCCGCTTGGCGATCTGCCGTGCTCGTGATCACATTCACCTGGTTTGTGCCATCTTGTTTGATGGCGGCCGTCACCTGACGCAAGCGGTTGACGACTTTTTGTTCGATCTGTTTGATCATGTTGCCATCTCTAAAGTGCACTTTGCGGATATAAACTGAGCCGAGCTTGTAGCCCCATTCCTGCGAACGAGGCGAGACCTCCGCGCGCACAGCTTGACTCATGGCATGCCGATCTTCGAGCATTTTTTCGAGCGGCAGGTTGCTCAGGCAGCGAATGGCGGCATTGCTGACATTGGCGGCGAGCGAACCTTTTGGATCGGCGTTTTTGAATAGATACGAAACGGGGTCACTGATGCGCATCTCGTACCACACGCCGATGCCCATGGGCGCACCTTCTTCGCTGTTGACCGGCGAGCTGCGCAAGTACTGTTGATCGAGGCGCACGTCTAGCACGCGACGGCTGCCGACCCATGGCAGCAACAGTGCCTTTGGTCCAATCTTGAGCCAAGGGAAATTGACACCGGGCTCACTCAGCACGAGCGCCACTTTGCCAAACAACGTATACACGTGCGCGCTGCCTTCTTCGACGATGGCATACACGCCAAGCATGCGCAAGATCGCAAAAACTATCGGCAACCCGATCATCAAAAACAAAAACGTAAACACAGCCGCGGGCGCGATTCCACCTGAGCCGAGCAAAAAGCTGAGCGCTTGTAGTAGATTGTTCATGACTTGACCTCCACAATCGCGCGTTGTGCCTTGCTAAATAGTTTGAGGCGCACGTTGCGCATATAGGCCGACAGCGCGTCCGGACCTTTGGCTTTGAGTAGGGCTAATTGCTCTGAGAGCGCGCGCAATGGCTCGACCTCAGCCTGCGCATTGAGCGTCTCGATCTCGACCGCGCGACGTGACTGCACGACCTTTTGGTCGGCGCTGGCTTGCGCTTGAGAGATGTCGGCGCTAACTTGGTTGTGTGCGGTGTTGATGGCGGCGAGCGCGCTCTCGACCTCTGCCGGTGGGTCAATGGCGGTGATCAGCGACGCGTCCAATTCGATGCCATAGCGCGCGGCGGATGAGCGACACTCACGATCCATCGTCTCATTGAGGTTGCCCATGTTTTTGCGTAGGTCGTTGATCGAGACACCGGCCACATTTGCCAGTGTGTTGCTGAGATCATCGGGCGCCACCACTGCTTTTGGCGCTTCAAAGTTAGCGATGCGCTCACGCAAGATCGAGACAAAGTAGCCCATCACGTGAATGAGTGGACGCTTGACGCCAAAGAAATACGCATACAAATTTTGCTCGCTCACGCGATAACGGATCTGCCCCTGCAAGCCCGTGTTGAGCTGATCTTTGGTGACTGCCTCGAGAATTTGACCTGCGTTGTTGGCGTTGCGATCTTCGAGATCGGTTGCCATATTGATGGTTTGCGTCGCTACCGATACTTTGTAGACGCGCTCCCACGGAAATTTGAAATAGGGTCCGCCGGGCTGAATCACGCGCACTTGCGGATACTGATAACGCTCGCGCTCATCCTCGCGCAGTGTCTCGCCGAGCGGACTGTCGAGGATCGTTTGCTTGCCGAGCCGCTGTGCGCGCCCAAAACTGGTTTTGATCGCGCGCTCATTTTGGGCGACCGTATAAAACCCGCCCAGCACGATGCGCAATGCAAACCACGCCAAAAAGCCTAAGATGATGCCAACAATCATTGTGTCTCCTTTTTTAATTGACTATTGAACTATTGACTGATTGACTATTGTCCCTCGCGTGTATTAAAAAATCAATAGAACTGTCAAAAGATGAGCGATCTCTAAATTGCATTACACTCCCGTTTACCATGAAGATCAGCCAAATGAACTGGATGCAAGTAGAAGCGCAAGCCAAACGCGATGACCGTTGTATCTTGCCGCTCGGCAGCACCGAGCAACACGCCTATCTCAGCCTCAGCGTAGATAGCATCCTCGCCGAAAAGCTCTCGCTGGATGTCGCCGAATCGCTCGGCATTCCCGTGTTTCCGGTGCTCCCGTATGGCATTACGCCTTATTTTTTGGATTATCCGGGTTCGGTGTCGTTGCGCGTGCAGACTTATCTCAGCGTGGTCGGTGATATTTTGGATTCAATTGCGCGGCACGGCTTCAGGCGTATCTTGATCGTCAATGGTCACGGCGGTAATTCGCCCGCGAGCGCATTTTGCGAGGAATGGCTCAACACACACGCACAGATGCGTATCAAGTTTCACAATTGGTGGAATGCGCCGCGCACTTGGGCGCAAGTCATGCAAACCGACAAAGTTGCGTCGCACGCCTCTTGGATGGAAAACTTCCCGTGGACGCGCCTCGCAGATGTCAAGATGCCTGACACGCCCAAAGCGCCATTTGACCGCGTAGGTGCGATGAGCGCCGCGCAAATGCGCGAGGTGCTCGGCGATGGTAATTTTGCAGGCGCGTATCAACGCAGCGATGCCGAAATGTTGGCGATCTGGCAAATTGCGATTGATGAGACGCGCGGACTGCTGCAAGGTGAGTGGTGACGCGATATAGACGACAGTGCGACTTAACTTGAATTCATATTGCAGGGCATTGCCCTGCATTTTTTTCCAATAGTTGACTACTTGACAATTTCATATACTGCGCTATACTTTATTCAGTGAATAAAGTAAGTGGCGGATCGTCTTCGGTGATTTCCTTTCGCACAGGGCATCGTGATCTCATGCGTGAGATCAATGAGAAATTGCTTTTAAATCTAGTTCGCGCACAAGGTCCTATTTCGCGTGCAGAGTTGGCAAAATGCACTCGCCTTTCACCTGCCACTGTCTCGCAGATTGTGCAGGTTTTGCTGGATTCTAAATTTGTTGAAGAGATTGGCGAGGGGTCATCTAGCGGCGGTAGGCGTCCCACTTTATTACGCCTAGAGCCTAGCGCGGGCTACGTAGTCGGTCTGAAGTTGTCGGATGGATCAGCTTCGGTAGCGGTGACCGATCTAAATGCGAATGTTATTCATTTTGCGGAAACAGCCATGAGCCGCAATGTGCCAGCGGCGCAAACGCTGGACGAAACCAGCCAAATAATCCTCAAGGCGATTGAGGGATCGGGCATAAATGCATCACGCATGCTGGGCATTGGCATAGGTCTGGGCGGCGTAATTGACGCTGCGCACAGTGTTTGCCATCACTCCACTATCTTAAATTGGCGCGACGTTGATGTTGCTGGACCCATCAGTCAGCATTTTCATTTGCCAGTTTATATTGATAACGATGTCAACACTTTGACCATCGCTGAACAATGGTTTGGACATGGGCGCGGTGTGTCGCACTTTGTGGTGATCACGGTCGGACGCGGAGTAGGAATGGGTGTGGTTGCTAATGGACAGTTTTATCGCGGAGCTGGCGGCGGCGCGGGTGAAGTGGGACACATGCGATTGTGCAATTCGGGCGATGACGCAGGAACGCTCGAAGATCTAGCCTCAGATCCGGCTGTAATCCGTAGAGTGCAAAAGTTGATTGAACAAGGTGAATCTTCTGTATTGAACCAGGATTCACTCACGGTCAGCCGTATTTTTGCCGCAGCCGATCAGGGCGACAACGTTGCAAAACGTGCACTGGTAGAGGCTGGGCGACAACTAGGTATCGGAATTGCAAATGTTGTTAATTTGTTGAATCCAGCCATGGTCATCGTGGGTGGCGAAGGCGTGCAGGCCGGTGTTATTCGACTTGATGCAATGCGTAGCGCGATTGAGCAATTTACCTATGCGGGCTTGAGCAAAGCCAAAATTGTCATCGAATATGGCGGCAATCAAACATGGGCACGGGGAGCGGCGAGTCTCGTTCTCGACCGCGTATTTCAAACACCCGTACCGGGCGGATTTCTTGCTTGAGGAGGTGTTCGATTGCATCATCTTTAATTTTTCGATCTCAACCCGCATTTTTAGTGATTTGAGGAGCGAATAAGCTCTATCGAAGGCAAAGTAAGTTTTAGGAGATATCATGTTTACGAACAAAAAATTATCTATTTTGAGTGCAATGGCTTTAACTCTATTGGCGTCTTGTGCAACGCCAACACCCAGCACCGTAAAAGAAACTGTACAGGTGCCAGTGAAAGAGACCGTCGTCGTTGAGAAAATAGTGCAGGTTACCGTTGCCCCTGCGCCCACCAAGGCGCCGCAGGTAACGCTTAACTTCTGGCATGGCTACAACCCAGTAGAGACAAAACTGCTGGATGAAAAACTTATCCCTGCCTTCCAAGCCGCAAATCCGGGGGTCACGGTTAAGTCGCAATCTGTGCCATACGATGACTTTCACAAAAAGCTGCTCACCGCGATGGCGGGCGGCACTGCGCCAGATATTGCGCGGTTGGATATCGCATGGA
>CAZVQE010000158.1:0-6224 GCA_964628875.1 uncultured Anaerolineae bacterium | reverse complement strand
CGCGCTTGTGCGTCGCCGACATTGAGAGCTTGACTTGCGCAGCCAGCTCTTTGTGTCCCAACGAACCGTCAGACTGCAACGCGCGCAAAATTGCCTTGTCAATGTCGTCCAAACTGTGCTGTTTAGTTTTCCGTTGAGTTTTTATCATGCCGCCTCCAATAAAGCAATAGCCCATACATAGATTGCGATTCCTTCTACTTTTGTAGCCGGTGAATTGGTGCTGCGGTGCAAAAAATCTCGTGCAGAACCTGTTTTAGTGCAAACATTTTACTTTTTTGCGCTGTAATTTGCAAATTAGAGCATGTTTAAAAATGGGCGCGAGTTGATTTTGTTGCGCCAAATTCTTATACTGTCGCAATATGAAGCAAATCTCAGTCATCGGTGTGCAAATGGATCTTGGCGCGGGGCGACGCGGCGTTGATATGGGTCCTAGCGCCATTCGCTATGCAAATCTACGCGAACGCATAACTCAACTTGGCTATGCGATGGTTGATCTCGGCAACATCGAGACGCTAATGTTTGAGCAAATCGCGCCGCCCGCATCCAACGAAAAACTGCGCTATTTGCAGCCGATCTGTGATGTCAATCAGCGCTTGGCGCAGCGTGTTTTTGCTGAGGTCGAGCAGGGGCATTTTCCATTGACACTTGGCGGCGACCACAGCATCGCTATCGGCTCTATCAATGGCGTCGGCGCGCACCGTCGCACGGGCGTGATCTGGATTGACGCGCATGGCGACTTTAATACTGATCAAACCTCGCCATCGGGCAATATACATGGCATGTGTTTGGCGGCGCTGACAGGACGCGGTGATCAGCGGCTAACGCATGTGTTGCGCGACCAACCCATTCTCCAAGATCATGATGTCGTGCTGGTCGGCACGCGTGATCTCGATGAATATGAGCGGCGAGCGCTCAAAGACTCGCATGTGCATGTGTTTACGATGCATGAGATAGATCGGCGCGGCATGGCAGACATCATGCAAGAGGCGATTGGATTAGCCACCGCAAACACACAACAGCTACACATCAGCTTTGACATGGACGTGCTTGATCCAAATGAAGCGCCCGGCGTCGGCACACCCGTCGCAGGTGGCATCTCCTATCGTGAGGCGCATTTGGCGATGGAGTTGATTTACACGAGCAGGCGCATGACCAGCCTTGACATCGTCGAGGTCAATCCGATTTTGGACTCAAATAACAAAACCGCCAAGCTCGCGGTCGAGCTGATTTGCTCTGCATTGGGACAACGCATCTATTGAAAATTGATTCATTGCGCCATTGACGATTGACGATTAAACAAATTGTCAATGGCGCAATGAACCAATGGTAAATTGCTCACATGCGTCAATACAGTTACAGTGGTTATCACGACCTAGCGCGTCTGTCCGATTTTTTGATGCGCGCGCGTCAAGCCACGCCGATTGGTTTTATGCATGTTGGTGATTTGAATTGGCACGCATATCAGCACGTCGAGCGATATCCGCAACGCGACATTCGCATTTGGGAGGATGATTGCGGCGGCATCATCGGCTTTGTCGAGTTCTCGCCAAAGAGTTTGTATTTTGACCCGCAGATTGCGCCATGGGTGCACGACTATGATGCGCTGGCGCTTGAGATGATCGCATGGTCAATTCAACATGCGCGGACACACTGGGACATCAAAAGTCTCGAGGCGTCTGTGATGAGCAGCGACGAGCGGTTGCAGGCGATTTTGTTGGCGAATGGCTTTGTCGCGGATAACGATTGGCGCATGTATTACAACGAGCATGAGTTGAGTGTGTCGATCCCTGCGCCGACGCTGATGTCGGGCGCAATTTTGCGGCATGTCGCGGATGAGCGAGATTTTGATGAGCGCGTTTCGATTCACCGCGAAGTGTGGCACCCGAGCAAAGTCACCCTCGAAGGCTATCGCCTGACGCGCGCGGCGCCCGGCTACGATCCGACGTTGGATGTAGTGGTTGAGTTGCCTGATCGCACTTTTGCGGCGTATTGCGTTGGCTGGCTGGATGCACTCAATCACATCGGCGAATTTGAACCGGTCGGCACGCGCGCGGCGCATCGCCGCAAAGGCTACGGACAAGCTGTGCTGTATGAGGGCATGCGGCGTATGCAAGCGGCTGGCATGACAAAAGCCTGTGTGTATTGCATGCCCGAAAATCTGGCGTTTTATGGCTCAGTCGGATTCGAGCCGCGCGCTTATTGGATGGCGATGCATAAACAAATTTGACATTGTTCAACGCGCGTCTTGAGCTTTGCGAAATAAGCGCAAGCACAGGCTCTTAACTTTTGCTCACCCGCACGGCACAAAACTTAAACTCGGGGATTTTGCCGAGTGGGTCGAGTGCGTCTATCGTGAGCAGATTTGCGGCGGCTTCGTGATATGCAAACGCCATAAAAATT
Source organism: uncultured Anaerolineae bacterium (assembly GCA_964628875.1). Classification (GTDB taxonomy): domain Bacteria; phylum Chloroflexota; class Anaerolineae; order J036; family Brachytrichaceae; genus AQU-03. Next base: position 3,824 of record CAZVQE010000158.1, on the reverse strand, counting down.
TCACCGCGCTGCAAGCCAGCATCTTCGCGGCTGCGTGCGCGCACCTGTCCACGACGTGACTCGATAGTGATCCAGTCGCCCGCGTGCGCGCCTAGTTCCACCAGATCAAGCGGGTGAATCGAAATCGTCGGCTCTGGCTCTATCGCATCTAGTGTCGTTGCGCGGCGCGTCATCGCGCCCGTGTGCCAATGCTCGAGCTGTCTGCCGGTGATAAACACAAACGGATAATCCGGATCGGGCATCTCAATCGCATGCCGATAATGAGTCGGCACCACATGCGCTTTGCCATGCGTCGTCGCAAAGTTTTGCCTAAACATGATTGGCTCGCTGTCTGCATCCTCGCTGCGTTTTGGATAGATGTGTGTGTCGTGTAGCTCAAGCGAGCGCCACGAGATGCCGTGGATGCTAGGGATCGCCAAACGCATTTCTTCATACACGCGACTGACGACCTCAATCGGCAGCGCTGGCAGTGTCATATCTTGACCGTAGTCCCAACGCATGCCAAGCCGCTGCGCCAATTGCAACAAAATCCATAGATCCTCGCGCGCATCGCCGGGCGGCTCGATCGCTTTGCGTCCCATTTGCACGCGGCGATCCGTGTTTGTCACGGTGCCATTCTTTTCGGGGAATGCCGTCGCAGGCAACACGACATCTGCAAATGCCGCCGTCTCAGTCAAAAAGATATCTTGCACCACCAGATGCTCGAGCCGCGCCAGACCCGCGCGCGTATGGTTCAAATTTGGGTCGGACATGGCTGGGTTTTCGCCCATGACATACATGCCACGTATGACGCCCTTGTGAGCGCTATTGATGATCTCGACTGCGGTCAGACCTGTCATCGGGCTAATGCTGGCTTGCCATAGCGCTTCGATTTGCGCGCGCGCCGCCGAGTTTGTGACGCGCCGATAGTCAGGCAGCATCATGGGAATTAGACCCGCGTCCGAAGCGCCTTGCACGTTGTTTTGACCGCGCAATGGATGCAGACCCGTTCCCGCGCGCCCGATCTGCCCCGTGGTCAGCGCCAACGCAATCAAGCAGCGCGCGTTGTCGGTGCCGTGTGTGTGTTGGCTGACGCCCATGCCCCAAAAGATGATCGAGGCTTTGGAGCGTGCATAGACGCGCGCGACCTCGCGCAGCGCCTCGGCTGGCACGCCGCAAATTTGCTCAACGTATTCGGGCGTGTAGGGTGCGACAGATTCTGTCAGCTTATAAAAATCAAGCGTGCGATATTTGACAAAGTCAGGGTCAAATAGCTCTTCTTCAATGATGACATGCAACATCGCGTTGAGCATCGCCACGTCCGTGTCAGGCTTAAATTGCAAAAAGTAGCGCGCATGGCGTGCCAGATCAATGCGCCGCGGATCCATCACGATCAGCGTCTTGCCCGCTTTGGCAGCATTTTTGATAAATGTGGCTGCGACTGGGTGATTTGCGGTCGTGTTTGAGCCAATGACGATGATGACCTCTGCATCTACTACGTTTTCAATCGGGTTCGAGACCGCCGCCGAGCCAATGCCTTCGAGCAAGGCTGCGACGCTAGTGGCGTGGCACATGCGCGTGCAGTGATCTACGTTGTTGTTTTCAAACGCGAGGCGAATCAACTTCTGAAAGAGATAGGCTTCTTCGTTGCTGCCTTTGGCGCTGCCAAATCCGGCTAACGCTTGTTTGCCGTGTTGTTGCTTGATATTGAGCAAGCCATCCGCCGCAAAATCGAGCGCCTCCTGCCACGTCGCCTCACGAAAATAATCGAGTGGCTTGCTGGGGTCAAATCCGTCGAGCGTCTTTGGCACGCCCGCCTTGCGGATGAGTGGCACGGTCAGTCGCTCAGCATGATGCACGTAATCAAAGCCAAAGCGCCCCTTGACGCACAGCCGCCCATGATTGGCGGGTCCGTCGCGTCCGGTGACGCGGATGATCATGTTGTCCTTGATATCAAATTTGACGAGGCAGCCCACGCCGCAATATGGACACACCGAATTCACCGAGCGATCAGGCTCAACCAACGTGTGCTTGGCGGGCATCAATGCGCCAGTCGGGCAGGCTTGCACACACTCGCCACAACCGACGCATGAGCTTTCGCCCATCGGGTCGCCGAGATCAAAAACGATTTGTGATTCCGCGCCGCGCCGCGCCATGCCGATCACGTCATTCACCTGCTCATCGCGGCACGCGCGCACACATCGCGTGCAATGGATACACGCATCCATATTGACCAAGATCGCGGGGTGACTCGCGTCTGCCGATTTATCCGTTTTTTGTGTGGCGAATCGAGACTGCGGCACGCCTAATTTTTCAGCCCAATGCTCAAGTTCGGAGTGCAGGCTACGTTGCTCATCGCTGACGTTGGCTTTGAGCAGCTCTAGCACGACCCGTTGCGAATGGGTCGCGCGCGGACTGTTGGCTTTGACCGTCATGCCGTCTCGCGGCGTGCGACAGCAACTTGGCGCGAGGGCGCGCTCACCCTCGATTTCAACGACGCACGCGCGACAGTTGCCCGCCGCCGCCATGCCATCTTTGTAGCACAAATGTGGAATCTCGATGCCGTTACGGTGCGCCGCCTGCAAGATGGTCTCGCCAGCGTGTGCGGTGACGCTCACGCCATCCAACGAAAAAGTGGTCATCGCGCTTCCTCCTTGAAGTAGCGCAACACACTGCGCATCGGGTTGGGTGCGGCTTGTCCGAGTCCGCAGATCGAGGCGTCAATCATGGCTTGCGACAAATCGTTAAGCAGAGTTTCATTCCACTGGTCGGCGAGCATCAGCTCAGCCGCCTTGGCTGTGCCGAGCCGACACGGCGTGCATTGACCGCATGACTCGTGTCTAAAAAATCTCATCGCATTGAGCGCGACCTCGCGCACGGAGTCATGCTGTGACAGCACGATCACTGCCGCCGAGCCAATAAAGCTGCCGTGTGGCTGCAATGTGTCAAAGTCGAGCGGCACACCAGCCAGCTTGGCGGGCAAGATACCGCCTGACGCGCCACCCGGAAAATACGCCTTGAGCATGTGACCGTCTAGCATGCCGCCGCAATACTCGGCGATGAGTTCATTGAGCGTGATGCCTGCGGGCGCAAGATGCACGCCCGGCTTTTGCACGCGTCCGCTCACGCTGTAGCGTCGCAAGCCGCGTCTCCCATTCCGCCCAAACGACGCAAACCACGCCGCACCGCGCTCGATGATCTCGCGCACCCAAAACAGGGTCTCACAATTGTTGACTAACGTCGGTCTGCCAAACAGTCCAACCTCAGCCACATACGGCGGGCGCAGTCGCGGCAGACCGCGTTTTCCCTCGATAGATTCGATCATGGCGGATTCTTCGCCGCAGACATATGCGCCCGCGCCGCGTCGCAGCTCGATGGGCGGTAGCGCGCACGGCGGGTTGGCGCGCAATTTATCAAGCTCGGCGCGCAGTGTGGCGCGCACGCCGGCGTACTCGTCGCGCAGATAGATGTAAATGGCGTCGCAGCCGACGACGTGTGCGGCGATGAGTGCGCCCTCTAGCATGCGATGTGGATCGCGCTCCAACAACGCGCGGTCTTTGAAGGTGCCGGGTTCGCCTTCGTCAATATTCACACACAAGTAGCGCGGCGCAGGTTGCTGTGAGACGATGCGCCATTTTTTGCCTGTGTTAAATCCGGCGCCGCCGAGACCGCGCAAGTTGGCTTGCTCGAGCGTACTCAAAATATCTTCGCGGTTGATCGTGCCCGTGTGTAACCTTTGCAGCAACGCATAGCCGCCGCCCGCAACATACTCATTCAACACGATCGCGTCTGTGGCGGGGCAAGAGGTCTGGTTGAGTTGAATGGCGCTCGTGACCGACTCGGGC
>CAZVQE010000157.1:3338-6248 GCA_964628875.1 uncultured Anaerolineae bacterium | reverse complement strand
CGTCTCTATCATCCTTCGTTTCGCCTCAGGAGTACACTTTTAGCTTATGAGCGTAACTGTTCCTCAAACTGTCCCCGGCTTGCCGATACTTGGCAACGCGCTGGCGATGCAAAAAGATCCGCTGCAATTTTTGGTCGGTGAGTATCTGCGGCGCGGTCCCATTTTTAAGATCAATCTGCTGGGTCGCCCGATGACGGTGCTGGCGGGCATCGAGGGCAATCAGTTTGTCATCAAACACGGCGCAGATGTACTGCGCAGCAAAGAGTTTTGGAATCCAGTCTCGAGCGATCTGCAAACCGAAAATTTCTTAGCCGCGCTCGACGGTGAGCGCCACGCCGAATTTCGTCGCATCGTGCGGGAGCCATTCTCAAAAGATGTGATGCTCAATCAACTGCCGCGCACGGTCGAGATCACTCAGCGCACCATGCAAGACTGGAAAGTCGGCGATGTCGTTGCGGTGGTGCCGTTTATGCGGCGCATGATCGCCGAGCAGATCGGACAGCTCACGCTCAACAGCGGACCCGGCGACCACATGCGCGACCTACAGATTTTTCTTGGCACGATGCTCGAGGTCGTGCAGGGAATGAAACCGCGCATCGCGCTACGTTTGCCGCGCTATCAAAACGCCAAAAAGCGGCTGATGCGCCTCTCAGATCAGATGATTGCCGAGCATGAGCGCAATCCGCAACCGAGCGGCATGCGCGATGTGGTGGACTACTACCTCGAAGCGCGCAAAACACATCCACACCTGGTCGGTGACGCTGAGATGTTCTTGGGCGCGATCGGTCCATACATCGCAGGCATTGACACATCGGCGGGCACGTGCATTTTTATGCTGCACTCGCTGCTGCAAAAACCCGACCTCATGCAACGATTGACCGCCGAAGTGGATGCCGCGTTTGATGAGGGTCCGTTGTCACCCGACAAGTTTCGCAAGATGCCGTTGTTGCATGCGACGACCATCGAGACGCTGCGTATGTATCCGATGGCGCCGATGGTGCAGCGCACAGCGACGCGTGATTTTGAGTTTAATGGGGCGCAGGTGCGCGCAGGCGAAACGGTGATGGTTGGCACGTGCGTGGCGCATTTTGCGCCGACAGTGTATCGAGAGCCGCACACATTTGATGAGACACGCGCGCTACCGCCGCGCAATGAGCATCGGCAGATGGGCGCGTTTATGCCGTACGGCTATGGTGTGCATACGTGCGCGGGTGCAGGTCTCGCCGAGGTGCAGATCGCAGTCGCGCTGGCAACCATCTTGCGCACAGTGCGCGTCGAGCTAGCCGATCCAAATTGGAAGATGCGCATGGTGCTCAATCCGACACCCGCGCCTGATGCGGGCTTTAGGGTGCGCGTCGTCGAACGACGTTCATGAGTTAGCAATCGGATTCTTCAGAGTAACTTGAGTCAAACTGAAAAACAACCGTAGGGGCGGCTCTAAGCTCCGCCCTACACAAAAAAATCACTTGAGCAGGCGATCATATTCATCATGCGCGCCAATCCACACCCAAGTTACCTGATCATTTTCACGTACACCAATGGCCCGATACGAACAGAATAAATCGGCGGGCGCATAGGCTTTACTTGTTTGAAATGTAGCGACTTGTGAAATGGGTCTTTGCGCCACACAGCAAAAGCGGCACGTGCCTCATCGCGCACATCGCTCGGCAATTTGTCAAGCAAGCCCCAAAATTTTGGTGTGGCAAACGAACGCATACTTCAAAACGGCTTCACCGTGCCGCTTGTATGAGCCTCACGTGCTTCCTCAATAAACGCATCCAGCACACTGTCAGGCGTATTAGCAAATGTGGCATCCCACCGCGCGTTGTCGTCTTCATTCAACACGGCTTCGGCAAAACCAAGCACGCGCGCTTGTTGCTCGACAGGCGCTTTGCGCAAAAGCTCAACCACGCGCGCGGCGTAATCAATTTTTGGAGCAAGAATTGCGCTACTCATAAGCAAATATTATCGCCCTGCGCAAGGGCGATTTATAAAACCGCCCCTGCAACAAAAATTATTTTCACACCGCGCCGATCTTGAACGGATTAAAGTCCGTAGCGCGGTCGTAAGTGTCCACGCCTTCGGCACGTTTGAGCCGATTGACAATGGCATACGTCAACGGCGTAAAGATGACCTCAACGCCGACCTTAAAGATGTAATTGCTGATGATGAGATCGGTCAGCACCTCACTTGGCAGCACGCCCCAAAACGCAACCAACGCAAACACGAGTGTGTCCACGCCTTCGCCAACTAAGGTCGAGCCAATCGTGCGCGTCCACAGCCATTTGCCGCTGGTCACCACTTTGAGCTTGGCGAGCACAAAGTCATTGACAAACGAGCCGCACCAGTACGCGATCAGACTGCCCAGCACGATGCGCCCAGTCAGTCCGAGTATTTTGTTGAATGCGTCTTGTCCGAACGTGGCGCTTGCGGCGTCACCTGCGGCGTTGGTGGCGATCCAATTTGCCTCACTCGGCATCACGCCGACAACCATCAACACGACGCTCATCAGCGCGAGGCACGCAAAGCCGATCCAGATCACGCGGCGCGACACCGAGTAGCCATACACCTCGGTCAGCACATCGCTAAAGATGTAGCTCAGCGGAAAGATCAACGTGCCGGCGTCAAAGATAAACGCGCGGCTAAACGACCCCAGCGTCAGCGTGCCAAGATCAACGATCTTTGCGGATGAGGCGATGTTGCTGACCAACAACACCGCCACAAATAGACCTAAGATTAGGTCAAGATACTTATAGTTTTTTAACATTGTTTTGCGTGTTGCGGAGAACAGCCGCAACAAGGGGCAAGTATATGGGGAGAGTTCCAAGTTCCCAGTTCGGAATTCTAAGTTCAGAGTGATGAGTTGCCAATCACCTTGTCACCCCGTCACCCGCTCATCCCTTCTTCCTC